>CAYYYV010000025.1:0-7698 GCA_964476225.1 Candidatus Woesearchaeota archaeon
TATAAATCTTTTGCCCCTTAATTTTTTATCTTAATGTATCGCATTCGCTCACTGAAAAACGCGTTGATTTCTGACTTTTAGGACGAAATTTTTCCACACGTTGTATGGAAAAAGGATATAACAGCGATTATGAGATAAATTGGGTCGCTTTCGCTAAAATGCCAAGCATTTTCCCCCATTTCTCCAAATTCAATTTCTCAGCTCTGTTCCAAGAATTTTCCAGCTCTGCTACGCGAGGGAAAATTATTTCCACGAGGAGAAATCGAACTTCTCTAAATCCCGATGTTATCCAACCAAACCAAAAACTATATAAATACTAAAGTGTATCAATTAGTTATAAGTAAATAACTAAAAGATATGAAAATGTCACAAATAGAAAAAACACAAAAAAAGCCAATCCACTGGCCAACACTAAATACTGTAATAATGGTAGAAGATACTTTAAAAAAAATGAATGAAAGTATTACTACAATTGCAGAATTAAAAAGAAAACTTCCAAGACAAGTTAATCACCTTACTCTAATGGTTATTCTTGAGTATCTAGAAAAAAGTAATAAAATTGCAGTAACATTAAAAGGAATAACCTGGATTTACAATGAAAATCCAAATTTAAAAAGAGCAATTTCACAAGGAATGGAATTATGAAAGATGTAAGAATAATTTTATCACCAGAGGCAGAAGAAGTTTATAAAAAACTTAATTCCGAAGCAGAATCAAACAAACAATCAAGAATGATTCTTAAGGCAGTAAATAATAAAATTGAATTAATCAAAGCAAATATTCATTATGGAAATCCTGTTGCAAAAAACTTAATTCCTGAAGAATACAAAGCAAAATACGGAACAATAAATTTATTTAGAGTTGAACTTCCAGCTTTTTGGAGGATGCTTTATACCTTAACAAACAATGAAGAAATAGAGATTGTAGCCTTTGTTCTTGACATAATTGACCATCCAACTTATGATAGCAAATTTGGATATAAAGGAAGATAGTCTTCCTACCCATCAAGATTTCTTCACTTCGCTCATCTCATCCTCTTCAAAATCTCCCCAACATCAATATATTCAACTCGAATCTTTCCACCCCTCTTTTCCTGAACTTTCTTCGCAACCAAAATCTCACTAAAAATCTCATTCTTCAAATACCACGCACACTTTTCTTTCTCCACCCTCGACAAATTTCCATTCATCTTAACTTCAACCCCAACAACTTTATACAATTCCCCCCTCTTTTCAAAACAAACAAAATCCGGAAACCCGGTCCCAATCGTCATCACCTTGTTAAATGGATTAAATTTCCTCTTACACGGAACAACTTTACCCCGCCCCGTTCGATCCTTATCCGACGAGGTATCTAATGGGGGCTCTTCCATATCAACATTATTTGACCACTTGTCAACAATCCACCCTTTCTCCTCCAAATCCTTTCGAACCCTCAACTCAAACTGCCCACCTCCGGCTCTGCTCTTCGAACCACGTTTAATCTTTGATTTTTTCTTCGATTTCCCAATTCTTTTAGGATCACCCCACTCAGTTTCGTATTCTTCACTATTAGCCTTTCTTATCTCTTCAAAAAAATCTTTTCTTTTCAGTTTCTTTTCAACATCAACACTCTTCAATTCCATAATCAAACAAATACACACACAATTATAAAACTTTATATTATCCAACATCACTCCCAACTCCAAACCACCAACTCCCAACTAAGTTTCTCCAACGGAGAAACTTTTATATACCGAAAAATATTAATCCAATTAGGTGAAATAAAGAAATGCTAGGAACTCAAATTACAATTCTAATAATTTTGCTGTTTTTTTCAGGACTATTCTCAGGAATAGAAACGGCACTAATGTCTATAAACCAAGTCAAAGTAAAGTCATTAGTCAAACAAGGAAAAAAAGGAGCAGCAACCCTGTTTCGCCTCAAACAAAAACCCCACAAACTAATTATAACACTTCTAATAGGAAATAACATAGTTAATATAGGAGCCGCGTCCCTCGCAACCCTAATCGCCACAGACCTATTCGGTTCAAGCGGAGTCGGAATCGCAACAGGTGTTATGACATTCTTGATTTTAATCTTCGGAGAAATAACCCCAAAAACTTTCGCATCTCAAAATTCCGAAAAAGTATCACTAGTAGCCGCACGCCCAATAGAAATCCTCTCAATCCTACTATCCCCACTCGTATGGTTCTTCGAAAAAATATCTAACATAATGTTAAAAATCCTAGGCTCAAAAGAAGAAGAAACACTCTCTGAAACCGAACTAGAAACAATTGTAACAATGGGTAGGAAAGAAGGAATATTGGAAAAAGAAGCCGCAGAAATAATGCACAATGTTTTAAAATTTGGAGGAACAACGGCAAAAGAAATAATGACACCAAGGATCGATATGGTAATAATAGACGGAAACAAAAAATTAAATGAAGTTCTAGATTTAATCGTAAAAACACCCTACTCAAGATATCCGGTTACAATAAAAGAAAACAAGATTGAAGGAATCCTAGACATAGACGACGTTTTGAAAGAAGTAAGAGATAAAAAACTAAACAAAAAAGTAAAAGATATATTACGACCAATACTATTCGTCCCAGAAACAAAAGAAATAGACGATCTCTTAACTGAATTCGAAGGCAAAGAAGTTCCGATGGCAATTGTCGTAGACGAATATGGAGACATAGAAGGATTGGTAACAGTAGAAGATATTCTAGAAGAAATCGTCGGAGACATCTTCGATAAAAGTAAGTTAAAAAATCTATATTCTAAAAAATTAGAAAAAAATATTATAAAGGTAGACGCGAAAGCACCAATAGATGAATTGAATAAAGTCCTAAGTTTAGGAATAAAGCCCGGACAATTTAACACAATCGCAGGCTACATCCAAGATAGACTCCAAAGAATTCCACATCAAGGAGAAAAAATAAAACTAAGAAACGCTATAATAGAAGTATGTGAAACAACGAGACAAGGAATAAAAACAGTAAAAATAATAAAAAGATAATTACTTCTTTTTACAATCAAGCCCATCCTTTCTCAAAATACATTTTATCTTACCAGTTCCATGTCTTAAAAGCCCAACAATATAATAAATATAGAATCCCCCAGCAATTAAAATTGTTCCCCAGATAATATAAGATTCAGCGACTTTCATAACCTCAAGGCTACCAGCAAAAATATATCCAACAAAAACAAATAGGGTTACCCACAAAACCCCACCAACAACATTCCAAAAAAAGAATTTCCAAAAACCAACCTTTTCATTTCCAACGATAAAAGGAGCAATCGCACGAGTAACCGGATTAAGCCTACCGATAATCAAAGCCTTCCCAGTATGTCCATGAACAATCCTCCCAATCCTCTCAAGCGTCTCTCTCTTCACCAACAAAAACCTAGCATATTTATGCAAAAAATTCTTATCAGCATACCTTCCCCAAGCATAACCAACAATATCTATAGTGACCGAAGCGAAAATAGCAATAACCAATATTTTCCATAAACTAAAAAACCCAAGTCTAACCAACAATCCGCATAACAACAAAAGAATCGTTCCCCCCGGAACAAAAGCTCCAAAAAAAGGAAGAGACTCTAAAAACAATATCCCAAAAACCCACACATATCCCCAAACAGCAAAAAAACTCCTATTCATGCTCAACAAGCCCTCAACAAATACCATTAGTAAAAATCTCCAGATTTTTGATTCGCAAGGGCTTCATCACGAACGTGATGAGTGAAACATCTATAATGTTACTCTCGCCATTGCATAATCTAAAAATATTTACCTCTAGTAATTTTATTTATCATCTTTTCTTTATTTTAAAGTATCAAGTAATTTAATAACCTTTTCTTGCCCAACCATCATTATCAAACTAGCCAAACGTGGACCCTTCTCTTTTTTAATCAACGCTCGATAAGCCGCAGAAAAAAATTCAGTATTCTTAATCGCCATCTTTTCACAAAGTTTATAGAAGCTATCAAGTAATTCCTTGTCCGATTTAAAATCATTTTCTTCCAAAACATTCTTCAATTCCTTCAATGCCTTCTTGTCCTTAATAGTAAACTTCCCGTTGACTTTTTCCTGAATCTCAAACTTCATATCATCCCCCGCATATTTATCCAACCAATTCCGAACCTTCTCAATTCTCACATCATCCAACCCAGAAGTTTCTCCAATCTGCACCAAACTAACAAGATGTCTAAATCCCGTTCTCTCGGGTTTCTTCTTGGGAACATTCACGACGGACATTTCATACATTCGCTTCTCTCGCGGATTACATTCTCCATCAAAATACTTTTCCTCCAACGCATCAAACTTCTCATAAAGACTAATGACATCGTTATCAAAACTAATATTAAAAACACTCTTTGGTTTAGTCCCAACAAATAAATATCTCAAAACAGCGGGCTCATAAATTTCCTCAACCTCATCTAATGTCAAAGCATTCCCAGTCGAGCTACTAAAAACATCCCCACCCTTAATGCTAATCCATTCATAAAACTGATAAACCGGAGGCTCAAAATCAAAAATTTCCTTCGATATCTCTTTAGCAGTCGTGAACGACCCACCATGAACACTATGATCAATTCCGCCCGGCTCAAAATCAACAGCCTCATATTTCCAACGCAAAGGCCAGTCAACCCTCCACAAAATACTTACAATTCCCTTCTTCCGAATATCAAAAGTCTCACTATACCCACACCCGCACTCATACGAAATATTATACCCATCAACGCCAACAATCTTAGTCGAATCCTTCTTGCACTTATCACAATAAACAATAATAGGCCACCAATCCTTCGTCAACGGCTCCTTCCGATACTTATCCAAAATCGCCACTATCTCATCCCGCTTCTCCAGAGCAACTTTGATCAAATCCGCATAAGCACTTTTCTTATTCATCTCATTCTGATAAATAAACGCTGGTTCAACAAAAACCTTGCCAAGCGAAGCCTCAAACTTCTTTTCATTATATTCCGCATAACTCATAGATTTATCAAACGGCGAAGGAATATCGCTAATCGGCATTCCCAAATATTTCTCATAACTTTTATCAATACCCCTAGGAACTTTCCTAAATCTATCAAAATCATCCCAAGAATAAATAAACCAAACCTTCTTCCCCTTCTCTCTCAAAGCCCTCACAACCATCTCTGTCGTAATTACCTCACGAAAATTCCCAATATGAACTTGTCCCGAAGGCGTAATCCCAGATGCACAAACATATTCATCCTTCTCACCCTTCTGCTTAATAATCTGGTCCGCAATCGCATCAGCCCAAAAAAATTTCTCTGCCATAATTATCTTAGAAGAAAACCATTTATTAAGTTATCTTAGAAATCAAAACCTCAAAACCTTAAACCCATCAAAATCTCCAGACCATTTCCTCTCCTCAACACCAATATGCCTAATCTGCGAATGCTCAGGTCCCTTCTTAACAATCCCGACCAACCTCTCAATAGCCTCACCCTCACCCTCAACAATTATCTCAACATCACCACTCTCAAGATTCCTACAAAGTCCCCTCAACTTCAAATTATCCGCATGTTCCTTCACGAACTGTCTAAAAAAAATTCCCTGAACAGTCCCCTTCACAATAATCTTCGCCGCCTTTTTCATTTTTCATTTCTCCCCGAACAAATGAAAACATGAAGCATCTTTGATGCTACTTTTTTTACCATCCTCAAAGAAACAGTCCACTCTTTTTATTCTTTCCTATCAACTTCATTATGCAAAATCGTAATAACCTGACTCGCAAAAAGCGTTCGAGGCCCAACAGAAACCTTATCAATCTTTTTCAAAAACTTTTTCTTATCCGAAGGAAATCCTTCATGGTCCCCAATAATAAAAACCTCATTCCCCTTCAATTTAAACTCCCGAATATCTTTCCCTTTCCCGTCCAATAACAAAACATCTTTGCCTTCAGAATCCAGCTCCTTAACCAAATGCTCAAAACTTTTCTTCTCAATCAAAGCCCCCGGGAAAACTTCCAAAAGCCCCTCGCTGTCAGGAGATTTATACAACATTCTCTTAATCAATCCCGCAACATTCTTCTTAGAAATAGGCATCTCTTCATTCGATTCTAAAACTAAATGCCGAGGAGCTTGCGGCGGCCCATCAAAAATCAAATGAAATTTCACGTCATCTCTCATTTCATTCGAAGTAAAAAACGCAGAAATTATAACATTACAAACAATATCCATCCGCCCCGCCTTCATCAAATTATCCTTAATCAAATTCCCAGCAGTCACAGCCGATTTTGAATAATAAATAAATTCTCTCATCGCAATTCCTCCAAAAGAGTAATGATTGGAAGTTTTTGACCTACTTTCATGTAAATAAATAGAACATCAATTTAAAGAGTTATCTGTAAAATTAGGATCTTCCACTACGCCGAAGACCCGTAATATACGCACCAGTATACCTAGCCCTCTCTCTTTCTAACATTTTCAATACATTCCCACATCCATTTCTCACTTCATCCCGATTCACACGAACCCCACGAAGCTTTGCTGCTTCAATATATGCAAAAAAAACACCATCCCCATTAGCCTCAACAAAAGCAATACAATCTTCAACGCTAACAGTCCCTCCTGTTTTTAACGCACTCCTTATAGCATTCACAACATCATTAGCGAGATTTATTCCCATCAACAAAACCATCAAACTTTATTTAAAAACATTGTCATCATTGAGAACATATATTGTAAAACAAGATTTAAATCAAATCTTTCTATAAATTTTTAAGAAGTTTAAGCAAAAGCTCTTTTAACAGGAGCATGATAATGATTATTGCCCTGAACCAAATTCGCAAGTTTTTCAGGAGTTATTACATGCATTCCATAATCAACCAAACCAACTACGCCAAAATAAGCTCCCCTATGAAGAAGATTCACGTCACCAAAAGAATCAGAAATTCCTTGGGTCATCCTATAAATTATTTCTTTATCTTCAGGCGAAAGATCAAGTCTACCTGCTACATTTTTAATATGAGAATCTGGATGATTTTCTGCAACAGAAGAATCCATTACCAGCTTTTCAATAAGACTTAATCTTTTTTGAATTTGCACATCAGTCAATCCTTCCCTTTTAAAATTTGAAATAAGAATCCCTCTAGCTTTTTGATCCATAACACTACTGCTAACAGGATATGATTTCCCATCAGAGGTATAAGCAATACTATCTACCATAATAAGTTAACATTAATTCCCCTTTAAAAACATTATCATCATCCAGAACATATATTAAAATCTAACCTTTCCCCAAAACTCCATAGCATCCATCAATTCACTATGGCTCTTACCATACTTTTCCAACGTCTCACCCTCCATCGTAGCGTCGACAGCCTGCCTCATCGCCGTCGCCCCAATCTTCGTTCCATGCGGGTGTCCATGAACACCGCCCCCAGCCTGAATAATAATATCCTCCCCAAAGTTCCTCATCAAATACGGAATATGCCCCGGGTAAATCCCACCCGAACAAACAGACATCACAGGCTTCAACCCATTCCAATCCTGAGCCAACCGATGCTTCGTCTTCCCAACTTTCTTAGTCTCAATTTCATCACTAATTTCCCCAACCTCCCGCTTTTCCCCCTTCATCTTTCCAATCCCAGTCCCGATATGCAAACTATCAACTCCAGCCATACGAGCAAAATCCGCAACACACATCATAGACAAACCATGATTAGGATTCTCAGTAAAC
>CAYYYV010000026.1:0-7253 GCA_964476225.1 Candidatus Woesearchaeota archaeon
TCCCCAATCGCGACAACCGTAGAATTCTCAGTATCAACAATATCCCCCAACATCTCCTCCTCCAAAATAACATTCCCAGAAATCGTAAACCCAGTTATCCAATTCCAAAACCTAACAAAAATATTCCCCCCATCTCTAATATCTAAAGCAACATCCCCCGTCAACAACCCACCACTAACAACTTCCTCACGATTAGCCCCCTCGACAACACTCTCATAATCATCAACACTATCCAAAGCCTCCCCAACCTCCTCGCCAGTCAAAACAGAAATATTATCAGCACCAAGCGGAATCTCAACACTCAAATTCTCACCGTCACTGACATTAATCCTCTTAATCCATTTAACCGGCCGACCAATCACAGCCTTATATTGCAAAGTCGAAACATCAACAACACTAAAATTAAAAATCGTCTCGTTAACCAAAGTTTCGTTTAGAATAGTCTCATTAACCAACGTCTCATTCAGGACAGTCTCATTAACCAAAGTTTCATTAACCAAAGTCTCGTTCGTCTCCGGAACAACCACATCATCCTCACTCTCATTAATATCTTCAATTACCCATGTCTCGTTTGTTTCAGTCTCATCCTCAACCGTTTCATTAACAACAGTTTCATTAACATCTTCAACAACATCTGTCTCATTAATCTCCACCTCATCCTCAACCGTTTCATTAACCTCCTCAACCAATTCTTCAGAATCACTAGTGCCATCCCCTAAAGAATCAACCTCACTATCTACTTCTTCAACTTCTTCAACAACCCCAACAACATCTTCTTCTACCTCCTCAACCAATTCTTCAACATCCTCATCAGAAGATACTTGCGACTGCACTTCTACTTCTTCTACTGCCACTTCTTCTACTGGTTCTTCGACCACCGCCTCCACTCCCCCAGATTCTTCAACATCATCATCAACAACAAGACCAGTCACTCCACTAACAATTTCAGAAGAAACACTTCCAACCGAATCAACAATAATTCTAGAAACTTTTCCCTCATTCAAAAAAATATCTGTGGTGTAACCAGCACCAACAACCAAAACAAAAGCAAGGAAACCGATCAGAACCAACAACGAAACCGACGGAGACTTCTTTTCTTCTAACTTTCCAAAATACCTCTTCTTAACCTTTCCATCCTTGTCACGATAACTCTGATAAATGTACGGACCATACGTCTTCCCCTTTTTTTTCACAACTCTCTTGTAACTCATAGTCTATAATATTGTGGTATAACCACTTTATAAATATAATTACGCCACAAAATTAATTATACCACGAAACTTTTTACCAACGACAAAAATAAAATAAAATAAAAAAGCCATCTATAATTTTAAGAAAGAAAGAAAATAAATTTAGAAATATCTCTGAAGCAACCACAACCTATTTAAACCAAATTTTTCTCTTCATCTTATGAAAACAGGAAGAAAAACATCTGGTGGTAGATATAAAAAACCAAAGAAAAAGAAACAAACAGGTAGGCAAGGACAAACCAGAATTGTAAAAATTGGAAACGAAAAAAAGAAACTACTTAGCGGAAGAGGAAACACAACAAAAACAGTTTCTTTTCTTAACAACGTAGCAAACATAATTGTAAAAGGAAAATCAGAGAAATCTACAATCAAAAACGTTATCGAAACACCAGCCAACACTTTTCTCGCACGACAAAATATTCTAATAAAAGGCGCAATCATAGAAACAGAACTAGGAAAAGCAAAAATAACAAACCGGCCATCCCAAGAAGGAAACATCCAAGCCGAAATTTTAGCTCAAGAGTAAATCTTCCTAAAAAAATATTCACTGAGTTAAAAGAGGGTTATTTTTAATCGAATAATTTTAAAAATTACGCTCCATCCTAGAAAACCAAAAGCTTTAAAAAGGGAATCCATTTATAAACCTTACTATGTCTGCCTCCAAAAAATGTCCAGAGTGTAGCAGCTCCAAACTAATCTACGACGAAACACGTGGCGAAGTAATCTGTGGTGCCTGTGGCTTATTAGTCGAAGAAAACATGGTGGACACCTCCCACGAACTAAGAAGTTTCGATAAATCAACAAAAAAATCCCGAGGAGGAGCACCAATATCTCTACAAAAATTCGACAAAGGTTTAACAACAAATGTCGGAGAAATATCAGACATCTACAAACTAGATTCCGCACAACAAACCCGAAAATACCTGAGATTAAAAAAATGGCAAGAAAGAGTATCTACTTCTATCGAAAGAAACCTAAGATTAGCAATGTCAGAACTCCGAAGAGTCGCTTCTTTCCTGGATTTACCGTCGGTAGTTAGAGACGAATCCGCAAGAATCTACAACTTCGTACTACAAAGAGGATTAGTCAGGGGACGTTCAATGGAATCAGTCATAGCAGCCTGTATCTACGCAGCCTGCCGTTCCTACAACATCCCAAGAACATTAGACGAAATCTCAAACGCCTCAGAAGTAGAAAGAAAGGAAATCGGAAGAACCTATAGATTCATCATTAGAAAAATAGGACTAAAAGTAACCCCATCAAGCCCAAAAGACTACATCTCAAGATTCTCCTCAACATTACACCTATCTCCCCAAGCACAAAACGAAGCTCTAAAAATCCTAAGAAAAGCCGAAATCTCCGAACTAACATCCGGACGAGGACCTGCCGGAATCGCAGCAGCCGCACTCTACGTAGCCGCTCTAATCAACGATGAAAAGAAAACGCAAAGAGAGGTCGCAGACGTTGCAGGAATCACAGAAGTCACAATCCGAAACCGATACAAAGAACTTCTTGAAAGACTCGACCTCGAAGACAAAATGAAAATCAAGGAAAACGAGAAAAAGAAAAAGAAAACGGAATAGTTCTAATCAACAACTTTTTATACCAAAAAAATCAACCATATACACGAGGGAATGCCGGAGCGGTCAAACGGGCTAGGTTTAGGACCTAGTGGTTTTTGCCTACGGGGGTTCGAATCCTCCTTCCCTCATAAAGATAATTAAATCAGAGATTTAAATATCCTCTTAGGAAAGATTCAAAGCACCGTAGGGTACAGGGGCGAACAATTTGCGCGAATTTTTCTCAAAAAAAATAATTAGAAAAATTTTAGTGTGAATTGTGAGTAGAATCCTCCCTCCCAAGAATACTAAAACTCTCACCCAGCGACATTAAGGATAACTATCTTCCTCTCCAAATTCATGACCATTAAAATCAGTCATTGCAAAAACAGCGTACTCTCCCCTTGTTTTTCCTATCTCCTTAGCCTTTTTAATCAGAATAGGCCATGTTTCTGATTTAAGAAGCTCATTAGCATCACCTCTCTCATATCCATGAAGATCACCACCAGAATAGAGTCTATAAGTATCGTAAGGATCACTTGTCCATGTCCCGAAACCAATAAAATTAATTTTAACACGAACCAATGCATAACCAGCTGAATCCCATTTAAATTCAAAAATATCATCGATACCTTCCGTATATACTATCCTCACCATCTCTATGTTTGGAAATTCGCTAGAACTCACGACCTTTTCAACCTTACTTTCATCCTCGACACATTCATCAGGAACGATTATCTTAGCAGATTCTTCTATTAACGTAGTTTCAATAACTGGAATACCAGGATTCAAACTCTGAAGCACAGAAACACTACACTGAGACTTAGAAGTATCAACGACATCTCTTAGAAGTGTAGATTCAACCACCAAATATTCACTACTACTTTCTTGAAGAACACCCTCAACAACCCCTCCCCCATCATCCTCCTTACTAACAACACTCACCTCAACAACAGAATCATCATCCTTCAAAGTAAACCAATCATCTTTAAAAGAATAATCCTCCAAATAAGTAATATTATCCCCAGGCTCTAATAACAAACCATCAATAGTAATTTTCTCACCAATAATATTTCCATACTTTATCGGATAACCATCAATATTCAATTTCTTAATCAAATAATTCCCATTATTTTCCTCAAGATAATACCCCGTATCCTTATTATTCCTTAAAATACGAGTTCCCATCAAAACAAATCCCTCGACTTTAACCTCAACCTTATCATCAACAACAGAATCAACAACACCCTCAGTAACCTTAGGCCTAACCCCAGTCGCCTTAACATCCGGAGACTTCAAAAACAACTTCTCAACAATCAACCTATAAACACTCGCCTTCAAACTCAAAGCCTCCGCCTTCGCCACATTACTTCCCTGCCCATCATAATTTCCAACACCAACAATCTCATCCAACCCCACAATAATTCCCTCAACCTCCTCAAGCAATTTCCCATTATTACTAACCAAAAGATTAATATCCTTCCCCTTCAATCCCTCAATAGCTTTTTCTAAAGAATTAATTTTCTCTTTAACATTCTTATATTGCTCATTCAACTCAACCAAATCTTCAGAATCCCTAACAAGCTCATCAAGACTAAGATCATTCACCGCCATATACTGCCCCAAATTTTCCTTAACACTCGTGCTATCCAACCAACATCTCATATTAACATTATCACAATAACCAACATCAACCCACCGACCCTGACTAACCTGTTTATTGCCACTTCCCTTACTTCTACAAACCCCAACATCAGAAACACCTTCCTCAACCGCCACACAAGAATATCCATAAGCACATCTCGAATTATTTTCCTTAGCTGTACTTGGATTACAATAAACATCATTCCCCCCAACAACTCCCTGCTCCGGATTAACACTCGCACAAACTCTAATAATTCCACTAGTCGCAATATCATCCTGCCCCAAAGATTTTTCAACACCCGCCTGCAAATTAGGACTAACCATTCCCCAACCACTAGCCGAAGTCGTCACACAATCCTCAGTACTCGTAATTTGCCTATCATTCTGTTGATCATTAACATAAGCCTGCGAAGCATAATTCAAACCAAAATTACTAGTCACACTTTTGAACCCACACTCGTCAACCCCATTAATGCTAACACAAAGTTCCTGATATCCAGTCGGAGCCGTAAAATCCTTCGACTCATCCGCAGCGACTCCCTTCGCAGCATACCCGCTATCAACCAATATCATCTGCCTACTCGTATAATAACTCGACGTAGGCGGACTCTTCAAATAAACCCTATACTGCGCACCCCTATCATTCCCCGCATAAATATGATAATAAACCTTGTAATGACTCGTCGAAGGAACCGTAGCGTCGCTGAAAACATTATCACTAAAGTAAGCATAAAACTGAGCCGGACTCTCAGGCTCAAGCAAACTATCCAAAGCATCAGCCGAAGTCGGAACGCTAGTCCCAAT
This sequence comes from Candidatus Woesearchaeota archaeon, assembly GCA_964476225.1. Classification (GTDB taxonomy): domain Archaea; phylum Nanobdellota; class Nanobdellia; order Pacearchaeales; family GW2011-AR1; genus JAGVXH01. The sequence continues at coordinate 5,258 of CAYYYV010000026.1, forward strand.
AAAAGCCTTACAAACAGTGCTTCCAATCTCCTCGGTATTCTTCAAATTAAACGCCCTAAAAGAATTAGCCATATAATTACTAGAAAAATAATCAACCGACTTATCCAAATTATCAAAAGATTTCTGTATCGTCAAATACTCCGCACCTCCCCTCGTCTGAGCACCACCATACATTCCTTCAACAAACCGCATCATCAAAATATCTAATATCGGAGAAATCTGCCCCCAGAAAAACTCACAAGTATAAATCGCAGTAATCTCATCACAAATCCCCGTATATACCCCTGTCTCTATATTCTCCTCAAGACAATCTCTATGACTTCTCAAAATTGAAACATAAGCATCCAAACCCGCATGAATACCCGACAAACAAACCGGAATCGCAACCCCGCCCTTCATCGGATTACCAAAATTAGGCAAACACAAAACAATAGACCCAATAATTCCCGAAGCTATAACATCACTAACCGGAAATTTCCCCCCCAAATCACAACGACTCGTCGGACAAATCACCGGGTCACAAACATTAAACATCAAATTACAATCATCAACATCCATAAAATCCGTACACTCAATATCACTCGAACTCGGTCCCAACGGAGTCGTCTTATGAACAAACTGCCCATCAAGAGTAACCCCATTCCCATTTCTATTAGCATCCCGAATCGCACTCTCCGCTTTCTGATACAATCTCTTAACCGCCGAAGAGCCCTTATCCGGACACGGAATAAAATCAGAAACCGAACCCGCAGAACTAGTCTGAAACAACTGACAAAGGTCCCCACTCTTAGCACCCTCGCCCATTTCCCCATCCTTCCCAACATTACAAATCTCAAACGCCCTCGGAAGCCCATTCGCATCATAATCACTATGCTCAACATGAGCATACCAACCTTCCCTCTTATCAATCGGAACAATCGCAGCAAACCCCTGCTTATTCCCCGACTCATAATACCGGACATACGGCTTGATTATCACATTCGAACAAGAATCCTCTTTCCCCGAAGGAATAATAAATTTATACTTCTTAGAAAGCTCATTCTTTATCTCATTTTTATTATCAGCAACCACCACTCCTGTCATATTAAAAACAGTAATAATTTGAGAACTTTTATCTACCTCCACATAATATCTATTATTATCCTTATACGGATCGTAAACCTGCGCCAAATAATTACCCTCATCCTCTACCGGAAGACTCGTACCCTTAGCACTAACTGTCTGCTGAGATACCGATTTAATATTAGGATTACTAGCAACTGGAACGTTAACATTGGTCAAATCTTTATTCTCCTCAAGCTTCACCTTAACCTCCATCCTATCAACATTATCCCTCAACACCTTTTTCATCTCCGCAGTCGCAAGCTTACAAGCTTCAGAACCAGGATTCTTACAAGTCTCTTCAACCAACATCACCGCCTGAAAATCACTCGCATCACTCAAGTCAGCCCGCCTAATATTCTTCTTATCAACAGTCGCACTCCAACCAGCACTCACTCCACCACTACAACTCCTTAAACTATCAACATACTTTTCACTATCAACAACCTTAGTCTCCAAAAAATCACTCTTAACACTTTTACTGTCACCAACACAATCCTTAACTCTTTTATTAACCGCAAGAATAGCCGCGCCATACGCATTAATATCCCTCTCTATTCCGGCCTTGTTCTCAGGAAGACTATAACACTCCTGCAAATCCATACCCGGATGCTCCGCCCTACACTTAGCCTCATAAACATCCATAATAGCTCCCCTCGCAATACTCGTCCCACCAGAAAATCCACTAATAAAACTTTTCAAAGTCAAAACCGTACTCGTCACAAGACAAGCCGCCTTCAACCCCTTAATCAATTTTCCAAGCTGCTCTAATCTCGCTTCCCATTCCGCAATAGTATTATTCAACCTATCAACTTTCTTCTGCGCCTTCTCCGGACTAAGTTCAAACGCCCGCTTCTCCACATTAATATTAAAAGTAAAATTCGCCTCGGTCTTA
>CAYYYV010000027.1:0-7186 GCA_964476225.1 Candidatus Woesearchaeota archaeon
CCCGACACCTGGATTAAAAGTCCAGTGCTCTGACCAGGCTGAGCTACGGAGTCATTAATCTAATAGATAAAAATCACTTTAAAAAACTATTCTTTAACGCCCTCCAAACAATTTTGATTTATAGCAGTTTAAGACTAGGCGCAAGGTTGCGAAGTGTGCAAGCGCACATGAGCGTTCTTGCAACGACGTATCAATCGCTAGAAATCAAAATTACAATTTTTCCCAAATCTTTTTACCTACGACAGAATCATTAACAGCGTCGGGACTTTCACAAATAATTACGACATCTTTATCCAAAGTTTTCAAAAATTTCAGAACCTTTTCCCATTCTTCCGGCGGAGTAACCAGATGCTTTCTCTCGCCCTTGTCTCCATACTCAATTCCAGAAAAATGCACATGCCAATTCTTCATCTTAAAAATTTCAGCAATCTTCTCAAATTCATATTTTCCATACCTCGCCAAAACATGAGCAATATCAATACAGACCCCACAACCCGTAGCCTCAACTAAATCCCCAATCTCATCAATAGACCCAAAAACATTTACCTTCCCCATAACCTCCGGACAAAGTTCAATATCCCACTTATTTTTTTTAACAACCTCTTGCATCTCTTTAATCCCCTCCTTAATCTTAATAGCAGCCTCTTCACTCTCCATCCCCGAATAAAAACCCGGATGAAACACAACCCTCTTAGCCCCAAGCCAATGTCCAACCTCACAACATTTCAAAATCCTCTTCTTTGAAGATTCAATCTTTTCCTCTTCCTTAGAATTCAAATTAACCCAATACTGTGCATGTATTGAAAGCTGAATCCCAAACTTCTTAGCGGCTCGACCAATCTCCAAAGCATCCTCCTTATTTTTAATATAAACCCCATAAGTAAACAAAACTTCCGCAGCCTTAAACCCAAGCTCATGGTACATCTCTAAATTAGAAACCGCATCCTTAACAGGACCAATCCCTGTCGGACCAAATTTTATTTTTGTCATAACATAAAATAGAAAAGATAGAATTTAAACATTTCCACTTATCCCACAAAAAAGAACAAAAATACAGATTTCTTTTTAAGAAAACAAATGGTCAAAACAAGAAATTTAAAACTTATATTATGAATATCTACCCAAAACAAAACATTTAAATAGTTTAATGCATATATATTCATAACTAAAATGGGAGACAAATACAATGCCAAATAGAGACAGAACAGGACCAGAAGGAAAAGGACCTAAAACCGGAAGACAGATGGGCGACTGCGAGAGTGCAGAACCTACTGGCGAAGAATTCGGACCAGGTGCAGGACTCGGAAGAGGACTTGGAAGGGGCTTAGCTAGAGGCGCTGGAAGAGGCGCCGGTCGTGGAAGAAGAGCAAGACAGAACTAAGATGCCAAGGCCACACAAAAGAAGAAGAGTTCGGGGTAGACCTAACTCTTCTTACTTTAAGCCCGCAGGAATAAGAATGTTTGATTTAGATGAAATAATATTATCTCTACCAGAATTCGAAGCAATAAGATTAGTCGATTTTGAAAAAATTTCCCAATCTAAAGCAGGAGAAAAAATGCAAATTTCTCAATCAACTTTTTCTAGAATATTATCTTTCGGAAGAAAAAAAATAGCAGATGCAATAATAAATGGAAAGGCAATTAGAATAGAAAGATGAAAGAACAAATAGCAATAATTTCAGTATTCGTAAATTTAATTCTAGCAGTTGGAAAAACAATAATAGGATTTTTTACAAATTCCGCCTCAGTTCTTGCAGAAGGAATTCATTCCGGGATGGACGTTTTATCTTCAGGGATAAGTTTTGCGGGCATAAAAATTTCTAAAAAACCCGTAGACGAAAAACACCCTTACGGGCATTACAAGTTCGAAGTATTATCAGGACTCATAATAACAATTTTATTATTCGGAGCCGGACTTTGGATGATTTATGAAGCTTACCAGGGTTTCAAAACTCCCGAATTTATTTCAATTAGTTATTTAGCTTTAGGTATAATGCTTTTGTCCGTTATTTTAAATGAAATAATGGCGAGATTAAAAATGCATTACGGAAAGAAAGAAAATTCATTAAGTCTTCTCTCTGATGGAGTTCACGACAGAGTCGATGTTTATGCCTCAATTGCAGTTTTGTTTGGAATATTTCTAATGCCCTACTGGAGTTATACAGATTCGGTTCTTGCACTTTTAATTGGACTTTACATTATTAAGGAATCGTTTGAACTGGGAAAAGAAGCAACAGACTCGCTACTAGATGTTTCCGCCGGGAAAGAAATTGAAGAAAAAATTAAAGAAATAGCAAGAAACTCTAAAATAGAAATTAGTGAACTAAAAACACAAAAGAAAGGATCTATCATTACCGCAAATCTTGATATAAAACTAGAAAATAAAATTACAATTGATAAAGCAACCAATATTTCTGAAAAATTAAAAAGAGAATTGATGGATTCAATCGAGCCCCTCGAATATGTCGTAGTCCAAATAAAAAGTCACGATGTGACGGATAGCTCTTTCGAGCCCAAAGGAATAGACTCTAAATTAAGTTTCGGAAGTGGTTTTGGTTGGCAAAGAAAAGGTAGATTTAAGAATGAAATAAAGGAATCCCAGGGAAAAGGTCCAGAAGGATTTTGTATTTGTAAAAAATGTGAGTATAAGCAAAAGCACAAGAAAGGCACTCCGTGTTCTACAATAAAATGTCCCAAGTGTGGAAAAAAACTAGAAAGAAAATGAAAATACTAATTGCAATAAATGAAAGTAATGGAATTAATTCTAAATTAAGTGAGCATTTTGGGCACTGCCCTTATTTCGCAATTTATGAAACCGAAACAAAAAATTTAGAATTTATAAAAAATAAAATAGACCATTCAAATCAAAATTTAACTCCAGTCGACCAAGTAATGAAATTTAATCCAGATGTTGTTTTCACATTAGGAGCAGGACAAAGAGCAGTTAATTTATTTAATGAAAGAAAGGTAGAGTTAAAAACGGGAGATTATAAAACCGTAAAAGAAGTTATAGAAAATATTGAGAATCTTAAAGAAATGGGTAACGGATGTGAACATTAAAATGGAAAATAATAATTCTATAAAACAATCCGCGCTCAAAGCCGCCAAAGGATTATGGATGGCTTTTCCCATGATTATTGGAACTGTTTTATTAATAAGTCTTATTTCTGCCCTAATTCCTAAATCTTTTTACACCTCGGTTTTTAGTCAGAACTCTTTTTTTGATTCTTTTATTGGAAGTTTAATTGGAAGCATTTCCGCCGGAAATCCCATAACAAGTTATATCTTTGGCGGAGAAATGTTGGGACAAGGAATCGGATTAATAGCAGTAACCGCATTTTTAGTTGCGTGGGTAACTGTCGGAATAATTCAACTTCCTGCTGAGTCTGCAATCCTCGGAAAAAAATTCGCAATATTAAGAAACATCACAGCATTCATCCTTTCAATTATAGTTGCCATCGTCACTGTATTAATTTTAGGAGTGTTTTTATGAAATTCAAAGAAAAACTAAAACAGCTTCCAAATTCATGGTATTTTCTAATAATAATAATTTCGACTTATTTAGTAATTTCAATATTCAAACCAGAAGCTTACCTGGCGAGTTTAAATTTCTTCAATCAAATTATATTAAAAGTAATTCCGATATTCATTTTAGTTTTTGTATTGATGACGTTCTCAAACTATTTCATTACACCAAAATTTGTTATAAAACATCTAAAAGATAAAGGAATCAAAAAATGGTTCTTTGTAATTATCGGAGGAATTTTATCTTCAGGACCAATTTATATGTGGTATCCCTTATTGGCAGATTTAAAACACAAGGGATTAAGTTACGGATTAATTGCCTGCTTTTTATATAATCGGGCAATAAAAATTCCGCTCTTACCATTAGCAATAATATATTTTAGTTGGCAATATATTTTAATATTAACTTTAGTTATGATTTTTATATCAGTTATCCAAGGAATTTTAATAAATAAAATAATGGAGGTAAAATGAACAGACAAGAAGCAAGACAAGTGTTAGGCGTAAAAGCAAGAGATTCCTCTGAATTAATTCGTGAAAAATACCATGCAGAAATAAAATTATATTATCCAGACTTACACCCAAGTCGAGAATCGGTTCGACAATGCATGGAAGTAATAGAAGCTTATGCTGTTTTATATGATATTGCAAAACAACCAAAAATAGAAGAAGACGAAGAAAGAGAGAAGCATTTTCGGGGTCTTTTTAATGATTTTTGGCCAATTCCTACTGAATCTTCCCAGCCCCCAGGTTTAGGAAGAACTAAAAAGGACACTCCACCTAAACTAGAACGTAGAAAACCTTGCTCACAAGTTGTTGGGGAAAGAGGTTTTTATAATTTCATAGGCCAATAAAAATGACAAAAATAATCGCAATAGCATCTGAAGGAAAAGACGAAAATTCCGAAATAAGTTCAAGAGGCGGAAGAGCGCCCTACTATCTTATTTTTGAAAATAAGAAATTAATTGAAACAATCAAAAACCCATTTGCAACAGGTTCTGGTGGCGCAGGTTTTTCTGTGGCCTATATGTTAGCTGAAAAAAAAGTTGATCTAGTAATTGCTGGAAAAGTTGGCGGAAATATGGTCTCAGCATTAAAGGAAAAAGGAATTGAGTTTCAAGAAGAAAGCAACAAAAAAGTTAAAGAATTAATTTAAATATATATAATCTATTATTACCCAATAACAATAATTAAACCTCAGGAACATCCAACATTTCCAAATTCAACTTTCCCAAATTCTGAACAAGATAAGTATGCAACTTCTTAATAACCAAATCCTGCAACCCCTCCTTCAACAAACCAGTACACTTTCCAATATCACTCTCAGGGATCATCACAACTCCCTCCGGCAAATAACAAGTCATCTTATGCATCTCCAGTTTTATCGAATCCTGATTATTTAACTCCCCCTGCAACAACTGCACCCCAACTTCACATTCACCGTCGCTACTCCCCTTAATCGTATACTCAAAAATCATTTCCTCGCCCCCAATAAATTTCACCTTATTACAATCCTCCAACTTAGCATTAAAACATTCCCAGCTCTCACAAGTCCCATAACTAAAAAACAAAGCCCAAACTCCCCAAACCAAAACCGCCAGAATCACCAAAGCAACAAACCACTTCCAATTAAAATACCTCTTCTTTTCCTCACCTATCATGTCCTACAAAACAGAAAGCGGTATATAAATATTATTAAAAACACAAACCTTCTCAAAAAAAATAAAAAAATAAAAAAGGGCCTTCTCGGCCCATAATTTTAAAGTGAAACTAATTTAATATCAGTATCCGAAATTTTTCCAAATGTCTTAGCTGCAACAGCCTTTGACTTCAATTTCTCAGCCGCCTGAACAACATCCCCAGCAGCATTAGAAACCATAAGCACAAACGCATCTTTCGCATCAACAGAACCAAGTCTCATAACAGAAACGTTCTTAACAATTTCTAAATCGTCATTAATAACCAAAACGTTCTTTCCCTTAATCTCAGAAGCAAGCTCCCTCAACTTAGAAATATCATCGTTCGTCAGTTCTCTTCGTGCAACAGCTTCAACAGGTTCCTCTGTTCGAGAAACTCTATCATAAGATTTCTGTGGTCTAGAATTTCCAAGCTTGGCCAAAAAAACTTTCGCCGGGACCTTCTTCCGAAGTGCCTGCAATAATTCCTTACCAGCCAATTCCTCGACTTCCTTTCCATCAGGTGCCTGCGCGATATAAACAACTTTTGCATTATCATACACATTCTGCGCAATCAAATTTCCGCCTCGGTCACCGTCAACAAATAAAGTCAACTCCTTAGTTTCTCCGAGCTTAGCAATAGTTTGTGGAAACTTAGTTCCCTGCATACCAATAACATTCTTAATTCCATATTTCAACATATTCACAACATCAGCTCGACCTTCACAAACGATAAGTTCTTTTTCAGCATCAATATTTGGACCAGCCGCTAAACCTTCTTCGCCATACAAAACAGCCTTAGACGTTCTGGACGATTCCCGAAGTTCAGTTTCCATCTCAGTAGAATCCATCCCCTGACCAGAAATACCCGCCAAAAGAGCCTTTGCCCTTTCCATGATATAATCCCGCTTAGATCCCCTAACATCAGAGATATCTCTAATAGTAATCTTCGCATCAGTCGGACCAATCTTATCAATCGTTTCCAAACTCGCAGCAATAATCGTCGTCTCAGTTTTATCCAAAGCAGACGGAATTGTAATCTCTCCAGTCGTCTTACCACCCTCGGTAGTCAAATCAACCTCGATACGACCAATCTTTCCTTCTTTCTGAAGCTCTCTAAGTTCCATATCAGAACCAAGCAATCCTTCAGTCTGCCCGAACAAAGCCCCAATTACATCAGGTTTCTGAAACGGACCATCTGCCGTAAAGTCTGCAATAATCGAATATTTAATAGATGTTGGACTAATCTTTGCCATTTTGTCTTGCGATAAAATGGTCTATGAATAATCTTACATTATATTTTTCCATATTTTATTTTCTCCATTTAGTTACATTAGAAATATACCCGTCTTGCTCTCTTGAGCCACCCGTAAATGTGAATGTGATAATCGTAACTTTAATCTAACCGGCCATCTCTAACAAAAAATAGAGTTATCTTCCATTTAAAAAGCTTTCCAAAAGTAATTTAAGCTAAAAATTCCAAAGAAATTCCCCTTTATATTCTTTTATCTTTTAAGAAACGTCGAGATTTTCACACAAATATTTATAAAGAATTTCATCCAATAAAAATTAAATAAAAGAGGGCAACATGGAAACCAAAAAAGAAGACAACGTTGAAGAAGAAGAATTCGACGACGAGGAAGAACTTGAGGATGACGAGGAGCCCAAAAAAACAAAATGACTGAGATAGAAACCCTAAACGAATATGGCGAACTAGGAGAGGATATTGACCTCGACGAAGAATAAACTTTTTCTTATTTTATTTTTTTTAAATCAGAAAGGAATTCATTAGAAACTTATTTATACTCATTCAACAACAAAAGAATATGAACTGGAAAAAGTTTTATAAATTTACATGGAGTAAACTAATTTTATTTGTATTAATTGTAGGATTTTCATTACTATTCATATTACACCAAATTGGTTTACCAAATCCTACTATAGCCACCTTTTTAGTTTTTATATTATACTGGCCATTTTTATTG
>CAYYYV010000028.1:0-6884 GCA_964476225.1 Candidatus Woesearchaeota archaeon
TATTATGAAAAGAGTGATTATGGTTTTGTTGTTGAGTGTTTTTCTTTTTAGTTTTGTAGTTGCGCAGGTTGGTCCTGGTGATGGAACTGGAGCAGAACACGATGCTGTTGTTGCCGCGGGAGGACAGAATGGAAGTCCGACTTTAGGTGAGGGAATTGGAGCTATGAAAGTTATGGCTGGGAATTATGTTGGAGAGATGGGAGAGAAAATGATGATTCAGAATAAAGCGAACAATAGGATAAGATTAGAAGTTGGAGGTGTTGGAGTTGATTGTGATTGTAATATGACTCAGGAGAGGATTGGTAGTAAGACGATGTTGAAGACAATGTTGAGTAATGGGAGAAATGCTGAGATTAAAGTTATGCCGGATAAGGCTTCTGAGACTGCTTTGCAGAGGTTGAGGTTGAAGAATTGTGAGGGAAATTGTAGTATTGAGTTGAAGGAAGTTGGAGCGGGAAATAGAAGTAGACTTGCTTATGAAGTGAAGACGCAAAGAAATTCTAGGGTATTTGGATTGTTTGGAGCGAAGATGAGAGTTGAGGCACAGGTTGATGCTGAGACTGGCGAAGTTATTAGAGTTCAGAAACCGTGGTGGGCTTTTTTGGCAAGTGAACCTGAAGAGTAGTTTTTTGGATTAGATATGTTTTTAATTGAAGATTTGTCTTTATTATTATGGATAAGAAAAAATCGTATTCGCAATATTTGAAAGATAAATTTCCACCTAAAGAGGGCTTTGTTGAGAGAATGGAGGCTTTGCTTGGGAAAGTTGGTGCTAAAGAATTTTTTGAGATTTCGTATACGAAGACCCCTGTTTCAATTAGGTGTAATACTTTGAAGATTTCTGTTGATGATTTGTTGAAAAGGCTGAAGGCTTACGGGTGGGATGTGCGGCAGCCTTTTGATGAGTTTCCTGAAGTTATTATAATTGATAGTAGGTTGGAGCCGGGAGAGCTTGGGAAGACGAAGGAGCATTTGTTGGGATATTATTATGTTCAGGAAATTTCTTCGATGTTGCCGATGTTGGCTTTGCGTCCTAAGGCTGGGGAAATTATTTTGGATTTGTGTGCTTCTCCGGGGAGTAAGACTACTCAGGCTGCGGCGATGATGGAAAATTCTGGGACGATTATTGCGAATGAATTATCGATGGGACGGATTGGGATTTTGAATAGTAATCTTGAGAGGTGTGGGGTTATGAATACAATTGTGACGCGAAAGGAAGGAGTTGCACTTTGTGAGAGGTTGTTGAAGAAGTCTAATGTTAGGTTTGATAAAATTTTGGTTGATGCGCCTTGCTCTGGAGAAGGGACTTTGAGAAAATCTCCGAAGACGTTTTTGATGTGGAATCCTAATATGATAAAGAAGATTGCTGGGACGCAGAGAAGATTGGCTGAGGCTGCTATGAAAATTTTGAAGGTTGGAGGGGAGATGATTTATTCGACTTGTACTTTGGCACCTGAAGAGGATGAGATGATTGTTGATTATTTGATTAGGAATTTTGATGTTGAAGTTGAACAGATTAAGTTGCCGTTGAAGTTTCGTGAGGGTGTTAGTTGTTGGGATGGGGTTGAGCTTGATGAGTCTTGTGAGAATTGCTTGAGGTTGTATCCGCAGGATAATAATACTGATGGATTTTTTGTTGCTAAGATTAAGAAATTGAGTGAGCGGGGAGGTGGGAGATAAAATGGATGTTGGAACTATTGTCGCACTTGTAATATCAGGAGCATCTCTGCTTATCTCTGGATTTGTTTTATGGTATAATAACTTTAGATCTATCAAAATTAAAATTGAAGATGAAGAGCAAGTTCAATTGGTAAAAATTAATAACATTCCTGCCTTTAATCTTCTTTTTGTAATATCTGCTTCGGGATCAGATACAAAATGGAAAACGATTAAATTTAAATCTGCCGAAGTTACGTTACCCAATAAAAAGAATATTGTGTTTCCCTGCATGGCTCATTTAGAAGAAGCTGGGATGGGACAACGGAATAAATCCAGAAATGTTCCTGTAAGTATTAAGGGTGGAGATAGCAAAACTGTTACATTAGCTTTTCAGCGACCTGCACTATTATCAATGGACTGGATGATTGGCAAATATGCTATTGAAATAAAATATGCTACTCCCGATGGTGAATCTTATAAGATTTCAAAATTAAATTTTAAATTAAATCAGAAAAGTTTAGATTGTTTAAATGGGCCATCTGCTACATTAATGAAGGAACTAGAATGAAAATACAAATAATGGATCGGGCGAAGAAGAAGAAGTTTGTAGCTGAGCTTGATACCAAAAGGTTTATAATTAATGATTCTTTAATTAAATTATATACAAGCCCCAGAATTGCTTCGGTAACTCTGGGCATTTTTTAATATGAGAGTTTCTGTTTTTATTGATGGTAATAATTTTTATTATGGGCTTAAAAGAATTTATGAGAACAAAAGTTTGAGTAATTTTAATTTTGAAAAATTTTGCGTATTTCTTTCTGGGGAGGATGAACTTGTTGATATTTTTTATTATAATGCTCCTTTAGATAGAATGAGGAATTTTAGGAAGTATCAAAATCAGCAAAAGTTTTTTGAGAAGTTAAGAAAAATTCCTAAGTTTAATTTAATATTGTGTAAATTATTGAAGAGGAGACTTGCTGGGACGGATAAGTTTTATTATGTTTTGAAAGAAGACGATATTCATATGGCGGTTGATTTGGTTAAGGGGGCTTTTAATGATAGATATGATAAGGCAATAATTGTTTCTGGAGATGGGGATTTTGTTCCTGCGGTTTTGGCGGCTCAAGAAAGAAAGAAAATTATTTTGAATGCGTGTTTTAAGAAAAGTGCTTCGACTAATTTGAAAAAGAATTGTGATGGGTTAATTAAGTTGAATGAGGAATTTTTGGAGGAATTTTTGAAATGAAAATACAAATAATGGATCGGGCGAAGAAGAAGAAGTTTGTAGCTGAGCTTGAGGATTTGGGGATGAAGAAGATTCCGCAGATGTTGGTTCGGAGTGGGAAGGAAAGAATTAGGGCTTTTTCTGGGAGTTTGAATAAGGATGATATTTATGATATTTGGAGATTGTTGCCGATTGAGGGAGTTGGGCTCTATGTTGGGAAAGATATGGTTAATAGAAATGGAGTTAAGGAGGCTCGGTTGAGTTTGGATGGGATGCATGTTTGGAAGGAGCAGTTAACTGAGAAGGTTTTGGTTTTGACGGAGGAACAGGAAGAAGAATGGTTTGTTGGGAAAAATATTGAGTTGAATGATAAGCAAAAGAAAAAGTTTGAAGGGATTAAGGGATTTGTTTCTGTTAGGTCTTCTGATGATAAGGATTTTATTGGGAATGGAAAATTGGGTGATGAGGGAGCTACTTTGTTTGGGTTTTTGCCTAAAGAACGTCGTCGTAAAGGGGACGTTCATTGAGTCGAAATCTTCTGATTTTGCCTAAGGAGAGGCGAAGGAAGAGTTCTATTATTTAATTGGAATTGGTTTCAGCGTCTATACCTTTTCTAGTATGGCCCTGTGTTTCATTGGGGGGTATTATATTCTTTCTTAGTCTTTGCTGGTAAAATACTTTTGCCCCTCTTCTAACTTTACTATAGATAGAGTGGAATGGAGCTTTTCTAATTGTAACAACTGTCGAATGTCTTATTTCGTTGGGTGTTCCATCTGCCCCATGATACATTGTTTCTGGATTAATCCTAACGTGTGCTGGGATTTCTCCATCTCTACCCCCTGAGAGGTAAACATACCCCTCTCCATAAGATGTGAAATGCATTGATGTTTCCCTTTTTTCTTTGGGACTACCTCCTATTGCTTTTCTTACGGATTTTCCTAATAGGTCTTCTCCAAGAAGAGATTGTGCGAGATGAGATTGATATCTAATTATTCCCCAATGATCTAAAATGACAACTGCTTCTTTTGAATTAGGACACAAACGATATGAATCGACTGTTTTCTGATGTGTTGCTCTTACTGCTTCTCCCATCTCTCTTGCCTTTCTAAATTTGTAAACCCTTAGCTCTTTTTCTTTCGCTGCAAGATGTTTTTTTGTTCTTTCGTGCCCAATCCTATCAACTGCTATTTTTTCCAATGCTTTTTCTGCTCTTGAAACGGTTCCTTGCCCAAGCTCAATTTGACGTTTTTCAGAAGCTAATGCTGCTACAAGACGAGAATTTTCTTCAGCAAAACTATCTGCTCTGCCTACGAGTCTTTCCGCTTGCTCATTTATCCTATGTGTTAACTCCATATTTTTTCTTTTGTAACCCGTAACCGCACCATAGAATTCACTTAATTTTTCTAATATTGTAGGGATAATTCTTCGTTTTGCCATATTCATCAATGATATGTTGTATATTTAACTTTTTCCATAGTTTTATAAGTTTCTCGAATTCCTTTATAATATGGAAAAACACGAAATTGATTCGTATGTGAAAGCTGGGGAAATTGCTAAGCAGATAAAGGTGTTTGTTCGGGAAATTATTAAGCCTGGGATGAAGTTGATTGATATTGCTGAGGCGATTGATGGGAAGATTTTTGAGCTTGGGGCTGAGCCGGCGTTTCCGGTGAATTTATCTTTGAATGAGGTTGCTGCGCATTATACTCCTGCGGTTGGGGATGAGACGATTGCTGAGGGGATTTTGAAGGTTGATGTTGGTGTTGTGGTTGATGAGTTTATTGCTGATACTGCTTTTTCGGTTGACTTGACTGATGATGGTGAGTTTAAGGAGATGGTAGTGTTGAATGAGAAACTTTTGGAAAACGCGACTTCTGTGGTTAAGTCTGGGGTGGAAGTTCGGGAAGTTGGCGATGCTGTTCAGGATGTTTTGGAGAAATGGAATGAAGAGAATGGGACGAGTTTTTCTGTGATTAAGAGTTTGTCTGGGCATTCTTTGGCTAAGGGGAATATTCATGCTGGGCTTACGATTTCTAATTATAGGAATGATAATAAAACTATTTTAGAGGATGTGGCTTTTGCGATTGAGCCGTTTGTTACGACTGGCGTCGGTGATATTTATGAAGGGCAGCCTGGTGGGATTTATGTTTTGCAGGGTGATGGTCAGGTTCGGGATAGGGATGCGAGAAAGATTTTGAATTTTATTAAGGAGAAGTTTGGGACTTTGCCGTTTTGCTCTCGATGGCTCGTTCGAGCAGTTGGTAGTGAGCAGTTGGTAGTGAGTAGTGAAAAGCCTATGACGCTGAATAAGATTAAGTTTGTTTTGTCGTTGATGGTTAAGCAGGGGATACTTTATCAATATCCGCAATTGATTGAGAAGAGTAGGAAACCGGTTAGTCAATTTGAGAATACTTTTGTGATTAGTGATGGGGAAGTTTTGGTGACGACAGAATGAATGATAAAGTTTTGAGTGATGAGGATATTTTAGATATTGTCCAACGAGAATATGGGAATGGGCGGGAAAGTAAAATAATCTGCGATGCGATTGTTGACATAAGAAATAATCGCTCTCAATGTTCTTCACGAGGAGAACCTTGTTGGTTAAATTTTCTTGGTCAAGTGGTTTTGGATTTAGAAAGTAATCATAGAATGAGAAAATGTGTTGATGAAATTGCTAATCATTATGGGTATCATCTTCTTCCTAATTCTTAACACGTGTAACTAGCACTTGCATCTGTAAGGGCCGCCTTTGCGGATTTGAGATATTTTGATTCTACTTGTTTATATCTTTCTTGGTCGTTTTTTGAAACTGAGGGTAAAACTTTTTCCATTGCTTTATCAAAATGTTTGTTTGTGACCGTTTTTGTGTTAATGTCTTCTCTTAGTGCTAACATTGCCGCTTCTCGGACTAGGGATTCTATATCTGCTCCGGTATACCCTTCTGTTTCTTCGGATAATTTCTTTAGGTCTACTGATTTATTAAGAACTTTATTTTCTCTCATTTGTTTTGTATGGATTTCAAATATTTTTTCTCTACCTTCTTTGTTTGGAACTGCTACATATACGATTCTATCGAATCTACCTGGACGCATTAATGCAGGATCTAAAATGTCTGGTCGGTTTGTTGCTCCGATTACAATTACGTTTGTTAAATCTTCTATTCCGTCCATCTCTGCTAACATTTGGTTTAGAACATTCTCGGTAACTTTAGAACCATTGCCCATCCCACCGCCTCGTTTGTTTGCGATAGAATCTATTTCGTCGAAGAAAATTATACATGGTGAAACTTGTCTTGCTTTTTCAAAAATTTTCCTAACTCCTTCTTCGGATTTTCCAACCCACATACTTAGTAATTCTGGTCCTTTGATTTGGATAAAGTTTGATTCGGATTCGTTTGCTACCGCTTTTGCTAGTAATGTTTTACCGGTTCCTGGTGGGCCGTAAAGAAGAATTCCTTTTGGTGGCCTGATTCCCATTCTTGTAAATGATTCTGGAAATTTGAGTGGCCATTCGACTGCTTCTTTCAAATCTCGTTTTACTTCGTCAACTCCTCCGACGTCGTCCCATTTTGTATTTGGTGTTTCAACCAGAACTTCTCTCATTGCCGAAGGTCTTACTGTTTTTAATGCTTCTTCGAAATCCTCTTGTTCAACTTTTAACTGGGCTAAAACTTCTTGTGGAATTTCTTCATCTTCTTCTAAATTAAATTTATGGAGATTTTTTCTGAGGACTACCATTGCGGCTTCCTTGGCTAGGGAATTGACATCTGCTCCGACGAAACCGTGAGTCTTTCTTGCTAATTCTTCTAAATCTACTTTTTTTGTTAGAGGCATTCCTCTTGTGTGAATTTTTAGAATTTGTAATCTTCCTGCTTTGTCTGGAACTGATATTTCTACTTCTCTGTCGAATCTTCCTGGTCTTCTTAATGCTGGGTCGAGTGCGTTGATTCTGTTTGTTGCTCCGATTACTACAACTTTTCCTCGTGACTTTAAACCGTCCA
>CAYYYV010000029.1:0-4197 GCA_964476225.1 Candidatus Woesearchaeota archaeon
TATCCTGAGAAGAGATTTTTGGTTGGGGTGATAAATGAGGGGGCTAAGGCGGCTTCGAGATTGGTTCGGGCGTTCGTGAGAATCGAAGATTCTCGAGGCAATGGGCAATGGGTAATGGGTAATGGGAAGGATTGGCAGAGTGTTTTGAATAGGTTTGTAAAAGTGATTGGTCCTAAATATTTGGATTCTGTGACTTGTGAGAATTTGGTGAAGATGCTTGAGGTTGAGCGTGCACAGAAGGTTTCTCCTATTCAGTTTGCGAAGGGAGATAAAATTATTTTGTTGATTCGTGGGAAATATCGAGTTTTGACAGCTTCGAGGATTCGGGAATTTGTTGGTTCGGTTGGAAAGGGTGTTCTTACGTTTGGCGAAGTTTCGCGTTAAGTATAAAAAGGTCTATTGCGTTGGTTTTTTTACGCAAGAAGGTATCGAATTATGATTGAAGAAACATCGGAAATATTTCATACAACCATTTGTTCAATTGCGGAAATGAAAAATGATTGAAGAAATTATTAAAGAAAAAACTAGCGCTGACCATCTTTTATATGTGAGTCTGAAGTATACGAAGACTTGCGATGTTATTTTGAATTTGTTGGCAAGATGGAAAAGTTTAATTGAAATTAGTTTTGACGCTATTTTGGATAATAAAGTTGAAGCTGGGAAAATACCTGAGATGCCTACGAATCCTAAACAAAGAATTGAATTTATTAAAAAATATTTTAAGAAAGATGCCTCTATACAAGATGTTGTTCCGCTTTATATATTTTTTAAGAGAGTTCCGGATTTAAACAAGAGTCGGAGTGGTGAATTTAGGAAAGGTGTTAATTTGAAAATTGTTGATGCGGTAAAGACGACTGATATTAATATGGATAAGCTTGATGAGTATTATCAAGTTGTTGAAAAGTTTATAGTCGAGGTTAAGAAGATTCTCGGAAATTGAAGTGATAAATTTATAAAGTAACATTGGAAATGTTTCATGTATAAATTTAAGTGATAAATTTATAAAGCAATTTTTTCTGGTAATTACACGTTCGTTTGAAATGGTTCTTGAAAAGTGCCGTTAATAATAGACATAAAAAATAATGGCGCTCGAAGAGTACCATAATATAAAAGTAAAATAATGGCAAGAATAATTGTTATAAATTCGGGGAAAGGTGGAGTTGGTAAAACTACTACTGCAATTAATTTGGGGGCTTCGCTTAATAAGTTGAAGAAGGAAGTTATTGTTGTTGACTGTAATTTAAATACTCCGAATGTTGGGTTGCAACTTGGGGCACCGATTGTTCCGGTTACTTTGAATCATGTTTTGAAGGGAAAGGCTGATATAGAGGATGCTATTTATGAGCATTCTTCTGGGATGAAAATTGTTCCTTCGTCTTTGTCTGTTAAAGAATTGACTAAATTTAATACGAAGAAGATTCCTGAGATTGCTAAAGAATTGGCTACGCTTTGTGATTATGTTATTATTGATTCCGCTGCTGGATTTGGTGAGGAAGTTATTGCGGTTTTGGAGGCTGCTGATGAAATTATTATTGTTACTAATCCTGAAATGCCTGCGGTAACTGATGCTTTGAAAGCGGTTAAGGTTGCTCGGGAAATGGGGAAGGAAATTAATGGGATTATTGTGACTCGTCATAGTAATGCGAATTATGAAATGCCGTTGTCTTCTATTAAGTCGATGCTTGAGGCTCAAATTATTGGGGTTATTCCCGAGGACAAGGCGGTTAAGGAAGCTTTGAATTTAAGGGATGCGGTTGTGCATACTCATCCGAAAAGTAAAGTTTCTAAAAAATATCATGAGATTGCTCGGAAGGTTTCTGGGGAGAAGATTGAAGAACCTCGGGGGTTCTTGTCGCGAATATTTAATATTTGATTAATTCGCGACTCATCTTTTCAAGATGGAAAAGCTCACTTCGTGGAAAAGTTCATCTCTGAAGAGATGGAAAAGCTCACTTCGTGGAGGCTTGTTTGTTAGGGGAAGTTTTTTAATTGATGATGTTATTGTTTTGTTATGTGGAGGGTTGATAATTTGGAGGTGTATAATAAGATTTGTTCTTTGATTCCTCGTGTTTATGTTTTTATTAATGGGCTTCCTGCTGGGGAGAAGTTTGAGCTTGGGAGTCAGATGCGGCGGGCGGTTGTAAGTGTTAAGTTGAATTTTAAGGAGGGTTCTGGGAAGAGGACTAGTGTTAATTTTGCTGGTTATTTGGATAATGCTATGGGAAGTTTGAAAGAGGTAGTTGGGCAAGTTGAAACAGGAATTGATTTGGGATATTTTAATGAAGAGGCTGGGAGGAAAGAGGTTGGTGAGATGAGGAGGATTGAGAGGTTATTGGCTGGGTATATTAAGTATGTTAAAATAAAGAATGTTAAATAATTATCCAACAATACTTCCAGCTTCCATATCTTGGTCTGGAGAAATTAATGATACTGTTTTGTGGTCTTTGCTTGATGCGGCTAATAACATTCCTTGTGATTCTATTCCTCTTAACGTTCTTGGTTTGAGATTTGTTAATACTATTATTTTTTTGTTCTGTAATTCTTCTTTTGTGTAGTATTGTTTGATGCCTGCGACGATTGTTCGGTCTTCGTCGCCGAGGGTGATTGAGAGTTTGTAGAGTTTGTCTGCGCCTTCGATTTCTTCTACATTTTTAATTTCGGCTACTCTTAGGTCTAGCTTTTCGAAATCTTCAAAGTTAATTGTGGTTACTCCTTCCATAATTTCTTTGGGTTCTTCAGATTTATTAAGGTTTGGTTTACTCTTTGGGGTTTCTATTTTTTCGAAGAGGACTGGAGCTTTTTTGATATTGTTGGATTTGAAAATCTTTGATATTTTTTCGGCAGACTCTGGAATGAAGGGGGAAAGGAGCTTTGCTATTTCTCGTATTGCTTCGACTAGTTGAAACAGGACTTTTTTGTCATGCGTTTTCCAAGGTTTTTCTTTTTGGACGTATTCATTGCATATATCTATGAATGCAAAAATTTCATTTAAGGCTTTGTCTAGTTCATAATTATTGATTAATTTTGATATTTCTTTTAATTTTAATTTTTTTAAAAGTTTATTTTCTGTTTTTTTAATACCCTCACAAATATTAGATTTATTTTGGCTGGGGCAAGCTATTCCGTATTTTTCTGCTAAAGCTGAAGTTCGTGAGACTAGGTTTCCTAGTTTGTTTGCTAGTTCGTCGTTGTGTCGGCTTACTAAGGCTGTTTCTGAAAAATCTCCGTCTTCCCCTGTTGCGAATGGGAATTGTCTTAGGCAAAAATATCTGACTGTGTCTGCTCCGTATTTTTGTGCGAGAGTTATTGGTGAAATTGCATTGCCTAGAGACTTTGATATTTTTTGTCCGTTGAAAGATAGGAAGCCGTGGTTAAATGTTGTTTTGGGAATTTCGATTCCTGCGGATTTTAGCATTGCTGGCCAGTATACTGTGTGGAACCATGTGTTGTCTTTTCCTAAAATATGATGTGTTGGTTTGCCCCAGAATTTTTCTCTGTTTTTCTCTCTTGTTGCTGTGTAGTAATTTATTAGAGCGTCGAACCAAACATATGTTACGTGTTTTTTGTCGAGGGGAAACGGTATTCCCCAATCGAATGATGTTCTTGTTATGCTTAAATCTTTTAGTCCTTCTTTGACTCGGTTTATTATTTCGTTTCTTCGGGTTTTTGGAAGGATGAATTCTGGATGTTTTTTATAATGGTCTAATAGAAAGTTTTTGTATTTTGATAGGCGAAAAAAGTAGGTTTTTTCTTTTATTTTTTCTAAGGGTTTTTTGTGAAGTGGACAGATTAAATCTGGGCAATCTTTTTCGGTGTAGTATGCTTCGCAGCCTGTGCAGTAGAATCCTTCGTATTCGCCGAGGTAGATGTCGCCGTTTGCTTCGCATTTTTTGATAATGTCTTGGACGACCTTTTGGTGATCTTTGTCTGTCGTTCTGATGAATCTGTCGTAATCTATGTTTAATGCTTTCCATGCTTTTATGAATTCTTTTGAAATTTCGTCTACGAATTCTTTTGGGTTTTTGCCTGCTTTTTTTGCGGCTTCTTCGACTTTTTTTCCGTGCTCGTCTGTTCCGGTTACGAATAGGACTTCTTTGCCTTGGAGTTTGTTCCATCTAGCTAGGACGTCCGCTACGATTTTTTGGTACGCGTGTCCGATATGCGGGGCTGCGTTTACGTAATCTATTGCTGTTGTGA
>CAYYYV010000029.1:4297-6844 GCA_964476225.1 Candidatus Woesearchaeota archaeon
TAAAAGTTTAACGAATCGCTAGTTTTTTATAATCATTTGGCGGAGTATTTGGATGGTGAAGGGTGATGTAATTTCTATGTCTGGGAAAAAGCTGGGCGATGCTGCGAGTGCTGAGCATCCTATCGTTAAGAAAAAGATTGATGAAAGTTTGAAGTTGAGTGTGAGGGAGGGGTCGGTTGCTTCTGTCTCTGGAGGAGTTGGTCTTTCATATCTTTCACCTTTTGCTTTGGCTATGAATGCTACGGCGAGTCAGGTTGGAATTTTATATGCGGTCACCAGTTTACTTCCAAGTCTTGCTCAGCTGAAATCGGTGGCTTTGATTAGAAGGTTTTCCAGGAAGAGAATTGTTTTGACTGGTGTGATGGGTAAAATGTTACTTTGGATTCCGATTATTCTTACGGGGCTTTTGTTTTATCTTGGTGTTCCGCACATGGTTTGGGTTTTAATTGGTCTTATTGGATTGTTCTATGTTTTTGCGGCGATTGTACATCCTGCTTGGTTTTCGTGGATGGGTTCGTTGGTTCCGGGAGAAGGAAGGGGGGAATATTTTTCTAGAAGAAACGTAATCGCGGGATTTTTTGGAATAGTTACGATGATTGCTGGTGCTTTAATTCTTGATGGTTTTAAGAATTTTTCTCCTTCTGGAAATGTCGTTGGATATACTTTGCTGGGTTTTGGTTTATTATTTGTGGTTGCGGCTATTACTCAATTTTGGTCGTGGGCCTTATTAAAGAAACAATATGAACCTCGTCTTCATATTAAGAAAAAAGATTACTTTTCGTTTGGGCAATTTTTGAGAAGGTGTGGCTCTACTAATTTTGGTAGGTTTGTTTTGTTTCGTGGATTTTTTAGTTTTGTTATTGGAATCGCTGGTCCATTTTGGGCGGTTTATATGTTGAGAGATTTGGGGTTCTCGTATATTTGGTTTATGGCTATTACTGTTTCGGGAATTGCTTTTCAATTAATGTTTTTGCCGTTGCTGGGAAAAGTGTCTGATAGGTTTGGAAATATTAGACTTATGACTATCTGTTCTTGGATGATTGTATTAACTCCCGTTCTTTGGTTGATTTCTGGTTTTATAGTTACTGATTTATGGATAAAATTTTACCTTTTGTTTGTGCCGGCGATTGCTGGGGGATTTGCGTGGGCTGGATATAATTTGGCTGTGAATAATTATGTTTATGACGCTGTGAGTTCTCCGAAGAGGAGTTTTGGTTTGACGTATATGAATTTGGTTATTGGGCTTGCTATGTTTGCTGGGGCTAGTCTTGGTTCGGTGTTGGCGTGGATTAATGTTTCGTTTATGAATTCGCTTCTGTTTATTTTTGCGGTTTCGGCAGTTGGTAGATTTTTGGTTGTTGTGTTTGGGTTGAGATTTTTGCATGAGGTTAGGCATGTTAAGAAGTTTTCATCGGAATATTTGATTAAGGAATTCCAGCCGGTGCGTGGAGTTGTTCGGGAAATTTATAATTTTGAGAATATGGTGAAGAAGGTTGAGCACTACGTCTGATGCTGAGGCATCGATGGTAGGAAACTTTGTCTCCGAGGGTTGCTCCTTTGTCGCGATGGTTGTCGCCTTTGGCTCCGATGGTAGGCGCTTTGCGCCGGGGCTTGGTGTCTATTATTAACGTGGTAACCAAACTTTTATAAGGCATATTGGATTTTGTGTATTATGTTAAAAAGAAAGTGTCCTTCGTGTGCGAAGAAAATTGAGAGGAATTTTAATTTTTGTCCGTACTGTGGAGTTTCGTTTAAGGCTAGGAATGAGCAGATGAATTTTGGGATGTTGGGGAGGAATGATTCTTCTGAGAAGGTTCAAGAGGAATTGAAGTTGCCGTTTGGGATGAATAAGATTATGAATTCTTTGATTAAACAAATAGAGGGTCAGCTCGGGAATATGGATTTTGGGGATGGACAGAATATGCCTAGGGGAATTAAGATTCGTGTTGCGAGACGACCGCAGATGGGGCAAGTTGTTCAAAAAACTCCTGAGAGAAAAATTATTGATACGCCGAATGTTTCCGAGGAAGAGAATGAGCGAAGGACTGGATTGCCGAAGGTTGAGGGTAAGTCGAAGGTGAGGCGTCTTGGGGATACGATTATTTATGAGATTGAAACTCCGGGTGTTACGAGGAAAGGGGATGTTGTTTTGACGGAGTTGGCGACGGGGCTTGAGATTAAAGCGTATTCTGAGAATAAGTGTTATGTGAAATTCATTCCGCTGAAGGTTGAGGTTGTTGAGTGGTTTGTTCGTGACCAGCGGGTCATTGTAGAAATCAAGGGTTGATTTCTACGGGGTTTCGGTGTTGGGGGTTTCGGTGTTTCGGGTAGGGCTTCGCCCGTTTTGTTAGGGGTTGTTGTTGCGATTAGGGGGTAGGTATTTTTCAGTTGATATTAACATATTTTATTTTAAACATGAGTGAGGATGCGCGGATTTTACTCACAATTTACATTTCGAAAAAATATTTAGCCTTTTGTTTTTCTCAAAGCGAATTGTTCGCCGCGGACGTGTCCTTGTTTCAAATCTATATGAGGATGCGCGGATTT
>CAYYYV010000030.1:0-6765 GCA_964476225.1 Candidatus Woesearchaeota archaeon
TTTGTATACACTCCCCAGTGACATCTTTCTTTTTAAACGTTACTGTTAACTGGTTTTCAAAGACTTTGTTTACGGCTATAATTATATCTGAGCTTGTGTAGTTTCCTTGTGTTTTTGATTTTTCTAGTGTTTTTTCGATTTGTTCTAATGGGACTCCAGCGTCGACGTGTGCGGTTATATATTCGTAGATTATGTTTTGGACATCGTTTAGTGTTGGAGACTTCGTCTCCGATGGTAGATGCGTTGCGTCGATGGTAGGCTCCTTTGAAGCCGATGGTAGCGACTCTGTCGCGATGGTAGGCATTGAAGATGCCGGGGCTTGTTCAATTATTTTTGGTTCTGCGGTTTCTGGTTCTTCGATTGCTTTGTTGAATTCTGGGTCTACTTGATCTTCGTAACTTTTGTTTAACATCATTGCTTGCATTCGTGATTTGATGTCTTCGTCTGTTACATATTTTTCTCGCATTTCTACGTATGGGACTTCTATCAAAAATGGTAAGGTATACCGTTCTGCGAGTTTTACGATTGCGCTTCCTACTGCTAACTGTGAGAAGTAGTGTCTTTTTTCTCTCAGTTGCATGATGTCGCTGATGTCTTGGATGTCTTGTGGTAACTGTTGCTGGAATGCTATATGACAAGCTGAGTTTCCTTTAACTGTATCAGAAATTTTTGATATATGTTGGTCAAGACAGATAAGACTTGTTCCGTACTCTCGCATTTCTCGGTAAATCATGTCGGTTGTTGATTCGTTTGTAAAGTTTGTTGGTTTTTTTAAGAAGATATTATGTGCTTCGTCGACTATAATTGCGTGATCGAAACCTCGGCTTGGTTGATTTTGTCTGGCTTTCTTTAATTTGTAGATATATGTTAGGATAAATTCGCAGAAGAAGGTTTTTTCTACGCTACCTAGGGAGTTCAG
Source organism: Candidatus Woesearchaeota archaeon (assembly GCA_964476225.1). Classification (GTDB taxonomy): domain Archaea; phylum Nanobdellota; class Nanobdellia; order Pacearchaeales; family GW2011-AR1; genus JAGVXH01. The sequence goes on from CAYYYV010000030.1 coordinate 920, forward strand.
TTCCATGACTACTTTTTTGTCTAATAGTTCTTCGACTGAGATTGAGTTGTCGCCTTTGTAGTTTACTGTTTTTCCGAATTCTCCGAATGTCATAACTGTTGCAATTCTTAGGGCGGATTCTAGCCAGCCGGCTTCTCGTCCTTGGATTTTGTTTAATTTTTCTTCTAGTCTCCATTTGATGTGGTTCCATGTTGGGTAATTTTCTGAGCCGTTGTAGATTCCCCATTCTTTGAAGGATTGGTCTAGGGTTTCTAGGATTACTTTATGGACACCGAAGGATGCGCAGAAACTTTCTGTTAGTAAATCTGTTAGGACGTTTATCCATTCTTTTGGAGCTACGCCTTTTGGGGGTTGGTTTATATTTGTTTTGAACAGGTTGCTTACTTTTTCGTCACCGACGGTAAATGTCATAATTTGGTTATCTTCTGCGGATAGGGGTCTGAAGGATTTCTTCCAATCGAAAACTAGGAACGGTTTCTTTTGTTTGTTTAGGGCTTCGATTATTTTGAAGGCGAAGGTTGTTTTACCTGAACCGGACATTCCTGTGATGCAGACGTGCCTTTGCCAGTCTTGTTCTCGGAGTTTGAAGTCGGAGAGTTTTCTGCCTGCGTAACTGATTGTTGCTAGGCTGTATTCTCCATCGATTTGTTCTTTTCTTGGGGGTTCTAGCAAGACTCCTTTGTCTAGTAACTGGTTTAGATGTTTTTGGTAGAGTGCGTTTAGGATGTGTTCGATTTCTTCTCGTTCCTCTCGGCCGTCGGCTACGGCATACTGGAAATACATTTCGTCTACTTTCTTTCCGAAGACGGGTCTAAGTTTGTTACATATTTCTTCTACGCTTAATGGTCTTTCGAATGTCATTTTAGTATTCTCCTCTGGTTTTTTTATTTTGTAAGTCTGTTGCGGTTTCCATTAAATCGTCTAATACTCTTATGAGATGTTCTCTTTCTGCAGAATTTTTAGATCTCATATATTTATTAAAAATTTTTTTGTAAGTATAGTGATTTTCTTCAACGGTGTTGTCAAATGCACAGGTTTCTTCTTGTTCTTCTTGTCTTCTTATTATTTTGACGAGTGTTCTATATGCCATGTTCGCTTTTTGAGCTATTGCTTCACACTCTGTCATTGTTTGAGAGGGAGCATCTCCTTTTGTTAGTTTTCGTAATTCTCCAATTTCTAAATTTGCACTGTGCATGATATGATATACACTATTTAATAGCTCTTGATTGCCTGTCTGAGATTTAGAATTTGGGTCATAATTCATTGCTTCTGAGCATATTGTTTCTACCGTTTTTCTGTTTGCTAGAATATTTTCTGCTATTTTACGCTCTTCTCGGTATACCGCTCTTACCATTATGCTATTGCCTCTTGTTCGTGAAATTTATCATACAAATTATCCATTAGGTCAAGCATTTTAACAAAATATTTTTTATAGGATGAATTATCGTTTAAGCTATTTCGTTGTATAGCGTACCACTGGATTGCTTTAAAGTCTTTATTCAATTCTTTATTTGCAGCTTCATATTCTTTATCTATGGCTTCGCGATTTTTTTCTTTTACGGGTCGTTCTAAAATTTTAGTAGCTCTTTCTTTTGCTATCCCAATTATTCTCTCTAATCTTATCTGTTCTTTTTCCATTAATCTTCTAGAATTTTTCCAAGCATTTCTGCTCGAGATTCTTTTTCGTTTAGTTCTTTCATGCTCTCTCGCATTTCTTTCTTTAGTAATGCTATATCTCTCCAGCATCCGACCTTTTCGTTAAGTTGTAGTTCGGAGATATCGATTTGTTTCTTTCTTAGTTCGGATCGTTCTCGTGTAAATTCAGAATCGTCTTCACCCTTTGGTGCGTTTTCTAAAAGAAAATTATTAATGTTGGTTTTCATTTTTTCACCTTCTTTGATAAATCTTCGACTAAGTAATTCTCTTTCTCCAACCATGGTTTCAATTTCAGTTACTCTTTCTTTAAGAGAATCTACTTTTGCTTTACCGACGGAATCGAATCCTTCGGACGTATTCCAGGTATTTCCTTCTTTATAGTCTTTAGATATTCCGCTATCATTAGGGTTTTCCATGCAGAAATACGTATTTTTAGGTTTATAAATCTTTCTGTTTGTTGTCACTCTGTAGTTTAGACATGGAAAGGTTTAAAAATGTTTGATGAGAGTAAAGTAGATGAGAAAACTTGTTTTACCAGCAAAGCAGATAATAGGAATAGACGAGGTAGGGGATCCACATTTACTTAAGGTTTATTTTAGTGTTTTTAATCATGGACATGGAGACGATTTACCACCATCTATTGTGGTTAATAAAAATATGGTTGAAGAAAATGCGCTTGATAAATATGTGAGGCCGAAGGAAGTTGAGTCCTTTTTCAGAGCGTTATGTTATTCTGATGCGAAGTATTTGCTTTTGGATGGACATCATAGGGTTGTTGCTGGTGAGTTATGCCATCTTCCGTTAAATTTTCTTGAGGTTTGCCGTGATGAGGATTTAAAAAAACTTTCTTCTATGGAAGAAACGGGCGGTATTTTTAGCTTTCCTCATGCTCAGACTAGTGTTTCTAAAATGGCGAGTAGTTTTGCGTTTGATTTTTTTGGGAGGCGTCTTCATTTGAGGGGCATTCAAACTATTGATGGGTTAGTAGGGGATATGGTCCGTAATGGTGAGTTGCCAGAATATATGGCAAAGAGATATAGGGGCGAATAATTATTGAAAAACAACTATATCTCTGCCTAAGATCCAGGGTTCTTGAGGCTTCAACTCCTTTAATGTAGCGTTGTTTTATTGAAAAACAACTATATCTCTAGAAATGAATTGGTCTTCTCTTGATTCTAAGATTGGGTTGATATAAATCTTAAGTCCGGTTTTATTTGCGATTTTTTGGGCGTCAGCGTGGAATGTTCTGATTGTTGGGAATGTTATTGCGATTTTTGCGTTTGGTTTTTTTACTTGTTTTAGTCTTCTTAGGATTGGGATTATGTAGGCTTCGAAATTCTGTATGATTTGTTCTGCTTCATTGTTATCGGGTTTTTTCCTCAGGACTTTTCCTAGTGGGGTTTCTGTTGCGATTGCGGCGAATTGTAGGTCTGGGGTTTTTCGGGAATCGATGTTTTCTATTTTGTAATTACCTAAGACACTAACAGTTTCTTGTGGTTTCAACTTCTCTTGATGTTGTCGAGCTTTGCTCGTATCTTTTTTATTTTTTATATTATATTCGTCTGTTAGCCATTTTAGGTTTTGTTTTGCACCTTCTGTTGCTTCTTTGTCTTTGTCTATTCCGTGGACGTTCATTTTTTTTATTAGTGCTTCTTGAAGTATACCTCCGATTCCGCAGAATGGGTCTAGGAGTAGGTCTCGTGGTTTTGCGCCTGAGAGGTTGATTAGGATTTTTGAAAGTCTTGGGGAGATTGCTAGGGATTCTCTTCGTGCTGGTTTTTTCATGTCTCTTTTTTTGACTCCATGGTCGTCGTATTCTTGGGTTGTTAATCCGAAATAAATTGTTCCTTTATGCTCGTGGTAGAAAATATAAAAATCTGCGTTTGGGAGTTCGTGTTTTGTTCCGTCTTGGAATTTTATTTGTTGTCGGCCGTGTTTCATCATGGCTTTTTTCTTTCTTTCTTTGAATTTGTCTTTCAGGATTTGTGGGTCTTGGTTTCCGAAAACTGCATATGAGAATTTATCTGATGGGATTATTTCTTTTTGTTCGATGTGTTTTTCTAGCTTTTCGTTTGTTCCTTCTGATGTTATTTTTCCTAGCCACATTACTCCGCCGAATTCTTGGATGTTGAATTTTTCGTCTTCGTTTGTTTCTATTACGAGGAAGTTTTCTTCGAATAAGATTTCTTTGTGTTCTCTATTTCTTGCTTTTAGGAATTCTAGGATTTCGTGTCTTGATAGTTCGGGGTTTCTGCCGAGGATGAAAAAAAAGTGTTGCTTTTTTTTTTGGGTTTCGGCATTCGGTGCACCCTCGCTAAATCTAAATCGGCTGGGGCAAACTTTTTCGGTGTTTCGGGACTTGTTCAACTGATTTTGTTTTTCCATAAGAGAGATAGGGCTGATGAGTTTTTAAGACTTAGGCTTTTGTTTTTGGGAGTGCTGATTTTACTACGACTTTACATGGAAGTCGTGCTTTGATGGATCTGATTAGTTTTCGTGCTTCGACTTCGGCTTTTGTGTTTTTTGCCCCAATGATGTAAAGGGTTTGTCCGGGTTTTACGAATGCTGCTCGGCCCATTGTTTTTCCGAAGGATCGGCTCATACCGGTTTGCATACGGTCGGCTCCTGCACCAGTAAGCATTTTGTTTTCTCTTAGAATGTGATGTGGATATATTTGTACTCCGAGGTAGAATTCTTTCCCGAGTTTTACTTGGAGGAAACGGTTTAGGAACTGACGAACAGCTTCGATTGAGTTGTCTCGGACTTGGCAGTTTTCTTTTGATACTACGTGGAGTTGGACTGGGTATTCGCCTTTGTCGAAGCCTTTGATGTCGCCCATTTTGAATTTGACGATTTTTGAATTTGGGACTGTTTTGATGTAGGATTTTGTTCTTTTCTTTGAGACACGAGTGTAGGGTCGTGCGTATCTTTTCGAGTATGCTGAGCCTTTTCTTAGTGCCATTTTATTTTATTATGTTGAAGGGGTCTGTTCTTATTGCGAAGTATCCCGCTGTTTGAACGCTGATTGCTCTGACGGTTTCGTTTTTTGCTATTGATTCTAACCATTCGCTTCCCAGAGTAAATCCGCAGAAGGCGTAATACCCTCCATGTTGAATTAAGGAGTAGGTGCAAGGTCCTTTGTCTTTTAAAGAATCTAATGTCGTTCGGTTTCCGTCTAGGAATATTTTCGGTGCCATTTTATATTAATATCCTCCCCTGCTCTGGTTGTGCTTCTTTTGCCGTTTGTGCATCTTCGTAACATGAAGCATTTACACGATTTGGATCATAACAAGGTAATCCTGCCTTTTTACATGCTTTTTCTGTATCTAATCCAGATAACAACCCTGATCCTATTTTCCATCTTCCAAAGCCTAGTCTTTGTAGCTCTTGGTCTCTTAATGCGCCATATACGCCACAGCCACCGTTTGTAAATTCACATCTATTCATTTTTCACCTCGACATCAGTTCCGATTGCTTGTCCTGGGAGTCCTCTTTCAAAGATTGCTCGGACAACGCCGTTTCCGCCGTGTGCTGAAGAAATTTTGCCTGTTATTTTTTTTGCTTCTTTTCCGGTGGAAGTCCAGATTACTTCTTTACCAACGAATTTGGAAGCGTCTTCTCTTGTTTTGCTGCCTTCTATTTCGATAAGGAAGTGTCTGGGTTTGAATGTTTTTCTTCCTCGTCTGAATTGTATAATTTTACCTAAGACACTAACAGTTTCTTGAGGTTTCAACTTCCCTTGATGTGGTCGAGCTTCGCTCGTATCTTTTGCTTTCATTGTATATGCATCTTAAAAATATACTCACTTCAGGGCATTTCTCCGTAAAGATATTATTAAGAGTAATTATATTGTGGAATTTGGGTTTATAAAAGTTGTGTGTGTTTGTCGTTTAGAATAAAGTTATTCCGAGGCGGGATTCTATGTTTTTTTGTTCGGTGCCGATTGCTTTTTCAACTGCATGAAGTTCTATTTGTGCTAGGCGTTTTTTGTGTATCCATTCTGCATTATAAAGGTCGTTAAATCTTTCGGATAAGAATATGGAAAAGTTGTTTCCATCTGTTGAATATTTTTTTATTTTGTATGTTGGTTTCCCATCAGTTACTTTTATTACGCATGAATAGGTGTAGTGTTCTTTTGCGTGAGGGTGGACGACTACTACTGGGGGTTCGTTGGGTTGTGTTAGGTATTT
>CAYYYV010000031.1:0-145 GCA_964476225.1 Candidatus Woesearchaeota archaeon
TTAAAAAACCACCTACGCCCTAACTACGCCCCAACCGAGGATTGAACTCGGGTCTCGGCCGCGACAGGGCCGTGTACTAACCATTATACTATTGAGGCTTAATAATTAATTGAAGAATTGGTTTTTAAAGATTATGCTTAAGAGT
>CAYYYV010000031.1:245-6695 GCA_964476225.1 Candidatus Woesearchaeota archaeon
TTAAAAACAAGTTTTTACCCATTAGGTACATCTGGTGATGCAAAGATTATGCTTAAGAGTTTAAAAACAAGTTTTTACCCATTAGGTACATCTGGTGATGCAAAGATTATGCTTACTCGTAGGTTACTGTTTTTTCTACTATCTTTTTTATCTCTTTGTCTTTGGGAACTTTAACTGTTGTTTTTTCAACTGGTTTTTTCTTAGTTTTCTTAACAACAATTCCACCGTCTAATTTCCCTTGAAGTCTCTCTAATTCAACCCATTTTTTCTGAGAGGCTAACTTTGCTTGTCTTGCCCAAGTAGATGGATTGTGCATTTGGAACATGGGACCCTCGGTGTCTAAGATGTCTCTGAGTTCTTGGACGGGTGTTTTGGATAAGTCTTTGAAGGATTCAATTTTATTTTTCCAAAGAAGCTTTTTAATTGCAGGACCAACTCCCTCAATTTTTGTTAAATCTTCTTTTCCTATAACTTTTTTCTTAACTAACTTCTTGACAACTTTCTTAATAGAAACTTTTTTTACATTTTCTTTTGCCAATTGACTTCGTATTTTTCCTATTTCTTCGAGGAGCATTGCGTGATTTAGGCTTAGGTGCTGTATTTTGTCGTGCATATCAGAGAAGGCATCGTTAAGCATTAACATATCTTTTTTAACATAAGCAAAACTTGCAGAAACGTTTTTTTCTATTTGATTTGTTGTTTTTTCCATAATATTTTATGGGTTTGATATTTATAAACTTTTGTAACTTTAGAATTACTACACTGGGGTGATAGTTAATCTTATAAGTTGGTTTTTGGTTTTGGTTTTATGGAATATGAACTCTTAGCTCCTGTTGGGGATTTTAAGAATTTGGGGGCGGCTGTTGTGGCTGGGGCTGATGCGGTATACTTTGGTGTTAGGGGTTTTAATATGAGGGATGCTGCGAGTAATTTTGGTGTTGGGGATTTTAAGAAGATTAGGGAAATTTGTTCCCGGTTAGATAGTAAACATCAAACGGGACAATGGGTGAAGATGTATTTGACTTTGAATATTGTGATGTATGATTCGGAGTTGGGGAGGATTGAGAAAATTGTGAAGGCGGCTAAGAAATATGTTGATGCGATTATTTGTTGGGATTTGGCGGTGATTGAATTGTGTCGGAAATATAAGATTCCGTTTCATGTTTCTACTCAGGCTTCGGTTTCTAATGTTGCTGCGGCGAAATTTTATAAGAAGCTTGGGGCTGAGAGAATTGTTTTGGCTCGGGAGTTGAATTTGAATCAAATTAAGAAGATTTCTAAGATAATTAGTGTTGAATGTTTTGCGCATGGCGCGATGTGTGTCGCGGTTTCGGGACGGTGTTTTATGTCGCAGTATACTCATGGGCTTTCTGCTAATCGGGGGAAGTGTGCGCAACTTTGTCGTCGGGCTTGGCATGTTAAGGATGATAATGGAAATGAGTTAAAGTTGGAAAATTCAAGGGTTATGTCTGCGAAGGATTTGTGTACTTTGCCTTTTGTTGAGAAAATGAAGAAGGCTGGGATTATTTCTTTTAAAATTGAGGGTCGAAATAGAAGTCCGGAATATGTTTATACTGTTGTTTCTGAATATCGGAAGGCTTTGGATAAAAAGTTGAGTCGGGCTGAGATTGTTGCGGGGATTAATAATTTGAAGAAGGTATACCATCGTGGATTTAGTTCGGGGTTTTATTTGAGGATGCCGACGGCTGATGATTTTTCGTTTTCGGAGAATGGGGAGCAGGAGGAGAGAAAGGAATTTGTTGGGAAGGTGTATAAATATTGGCCGAAGGCTGGGGCGTGTTCGGTTCGGATGAATGCTGGGAAATTGAAAGTTGGGGATGAGGTTTATTTGATTTCGGATTCGTCTCCGATTGTTAGGAGTAGGGTGAAGAGTATTGAGTTTAAGGGGAAGGGTGTTGAGTCGGTTGTTAAGGGACAGGAAGTTGGTGTTGATTTTGGTGTTAGGGTTGGGAATGGGATTGATGTTTATGTGATAAAAAAGGTTAAATAGTATTGTTGCTTGTTTTGTTTATGGTTAATATAAAACATCTTATCTTGGGAATTGCAATTGCTTTAATTTCTGTATTCTTTTTTGCTTATGCTATTCAAGCGGTTTATCCGGCTCCGGAGTATAGTGATTTTTGTCTCCAAAAAATATATGAGAATAAAACTGAATGTGAACTTTCTGGGGGAACTTGGAATTATCCGAATGAAGATATCTCTGCTTCGGAGGGAAAGGAGCCGATGCCTATGCCAGAAAAGGGTTATTGTATGAATGATAAATGTAGTAAAGATTACAATAACGCAAGGGAGCCTTATGAGAGGAATGTTTTTTTTGTTAATTTAATTATTGGAATTGTTGTTTTGGTCGGGGCTTTTTTCTTGGCTCTTGAAGCTGTTTCTGCTGGATTGATGGGTGGGGCGGTTTTGTTAATTGTTTATGGGACGATTCGATATTGGGGAAGTTTGTCTGATATTTGGAGAACGCTTGTTTTGGGATTGTCTTTGATTGCTTTGATTACTCTTGCTTATAAGAAGTTGAAGGATTAAAATTTTTTGTAGATTAGAATTGATATTGTTAATATTATTCCACCTATTGCGAATCCTGTGATTATGTCGGTTAGCCAGTGGACTCTTAAATAAATTCTTGTAAAGCCAGTTAAAAGAATTATTAGGGTTGTGATTATCGTGGTTGTTATTTTATATTTTTTGTTTGTAAATAGATAGGCCATTAAACCGAAGAATACTACTGCCATTATTGCATGTCCACTTGGCATAGAGAAACTTGTTTCTGCAATTAGTGCGTTTAGAGGTCTTGTTCTTTGAAAAATTTCTTTCGAGACTTGTATTATTATTCCTGTTGCTATGACGGTTGTGGCAAGAAGGATTCCTTGTTTTTTTGAAACTTTGAAGAATAAATATATGGCTATGAGAATTGATATTGTTATTAGAACTACGGGGTCGAATGCATATGCTACTATCTTTGATAAAATTGTTAAATATGGGGTTTCGATTGATTGCATTAATGTGTTTGTTGCGGTGTCGATTATCATGTTAATTGTAGCGGTAGAATATTAATAAACCTTCTGTGTCGCTGATGTAAATTGAATCTCCGTCGGTGTTCCAGATATGTGAGAATTTTTTTGTGAATATTGAGTTTGGTTGGATTGTTTCTTTGTAGATGTGGGTTGCGTCGTCTTTGAAAGTTATGTTTAGGATTTTGTCGCATTTGTTTTGTAGGGTTAATCTTTCGGGTTCATCGATTTTGAGTTCTATTAATTCTAAACAATTTTCGTTTGGAGATTTTTTCCAGAGAGCTTTTTGATTTAGTCTTGCGAATTCTTCGGCTTGTTTTAATTCTTCGTAGTGGATGTCGTGTTCGTAGTAATATAGAGTGCCGAGGCCTTGTTGTAAAATTTCTTTGTTTATGTTTTGTTTGTTTAAAAAAATGTGGGCGAGGATTCTGCCGTATTTGTCGGTGCCGTAGGATTCGAGTTGGACTGATTTATTTTGGATTAAATTTAGTAGAGATTGCTTTGCTTCTTGGTAGTATGGCATTGATGATTCTGGGGTGTTGATTCCCTTGAGTCTTACCCTTTGGTTATTTGATAAATCTATTGTGTCGCCGTCGATGATTCTGGATACTTGGAATGTTTCTTGGGTTGGGGTAGCGTCGGTGAGATTGTAGTAAAAAATTCCTGAGATTACGAAAAGTAGGATGAGAATTATTGGTTTTGGGTCCATTGTGGTTTTAGGATAGCAAGGATGAAAAAGCTTCGCTTTTTCGGTGTTTCGGGGTTCGGGGTTTCGGATTAGGGCTTCGCTCATAGGGTGTTGGATGTTTTGATTTTGATGCCGTAAGGTTTAAAAGTGTAATTTTATGATATTGATTATGACAACGGTGCGGATTAAATTGCAGAGCGTAGAGATTGATAGATTGAATGCTGTTATCGATCGGATAAAGACGATTGCTAGCGGGGCTGGGATTCCTATTTCTGGACCGATTCCTTTGCCGACAAAACGTCTGAAAGTGACTACTCGTAAATCTCCGTGTGGTGATGGTACTGCTACTTTTGATAGGTATGAAATGAGAATTCATAAGCGAATTATTGACTTGCCTGCGAACGATAAGATTCTTCATGCTGTTATGAGAATTTCTATTCCGAGAACTGTTAAAATTAAGATTGAGATGGTTGACTAAATCTATATCTCTTAAAAAGAGGGGTAAACAATAATATGGTAAATGATGCTTTGGATATTGGAAGAGAAAGTTCTTCTAGTTTAGAAAGGGTTATGAGTCCGCTTATTTTACTTTATCGTTTTGGGGATAAAGATTATCATCCTGAAATGAATTCACCCGAAGAAAATAGGTGTAAATTTGGGAGATTTAAAAATGATATAGTTGATGCTCTTTGGAATTGTAAGGAAAAAATTACTCCTAAAGAATATTTTAATATAGTGAGAAAGAGTTCTAAAAAAGAAGCCGAGGGATACAAGGGAGCTATTGATAAGAAATATTTTGCACATATACTTGAGCAAACTGTTTTAGGACACCTACATCAATTAGATTTGGGAAAATGGGGAAGAGATTTGTTGGGTATTTATTCTCAAAATTTATGTAATTCGGAATTGGTGTTTGGATAGATCAACATTATAGAGATTGCAATGCCGGGGAACAATTAGGGGTTCTTGCCGAACGGCTTCATGAGTTTTCTGTGGGAGTTCGTTAGGGTTGAAGTTTTATTAAGAAGAAGAGGGTTGGATAATTTTTTAAATAGAATTTTTCTTTTATTACTGACTGCCCAGGTCGTATAACGGCACCCTCACAAATATATAATTAAATTTGGTTGGGGCAAGCTTTATTGCACAAGACTGGAACTCTTGACCCTTCAGCTGCAGATTAAAAATCTGCGCAAAAGAACGGTCGCCTCACTTCGTTCGTTGCTTTCGCCTTAGGGGTGCCGAGGTTCGACTCCTTAGTTAGTTTTTTAAATTAAGTTCTTTCTTTATAATTAGGCCCAGGTCGCATAACGGTATTGCACAAGACTGGAACTCTTGACCCTTCGGGGTGCCGAGGTTCGACTCCTCGTCTGGGCGTCATGTGAATATTTTAAAAACATAAACTTTTATACCTCTCTCCCTTGTGTAATTAATGAAAAAAGGAGTGATAATCTTATTTTTATTAGGTGTCTTGTTGGTTTCTCCGTTAATATTAGCCCAGGAAGAATCTCAAACTTATTCTGGTTTTAATAGATTTGTTGATAATGTTAAAATCTTTTTCGCTTCTGGAGATAATGAAGTTAGATTAGCTTTAGATATTAGAGAAAAAGAAGTAAATTCAGCTATAAACAATATTCAAAATAAAGGAGAAGACGAGGCAATTAAAAATTTAGAAAGAGCAAAAGAGAAATTACAAGTTGTTCAAGAAAAAGTTTCTTTGGATACTTCAGAGGAAATTAAAACAAGTGTCGATAAGATTACGGACAAAATTAACGAGGAGGAAGATCTTCCGGATGAATTTGATGAATATCTTTTGGAGGAGGAGAAGACGCAATTAACTGCGGTGCTTACTGAGAAAACTTTTGAATATTGTGAGGAACTTGCAAAAGAAGATTTTGCTTCGATGTTGAAGGATGAGGAATGCAATCCTGAAACTGCTATCCCGGGGCTTGAAAAAGAATTAGAAGAATTAGAAGACCTTCAATTAAAGATGTTTGTTCAATTGATGTTGGAGATTAGGAGTTGTGTTGATGATCCTGGGACTTGTAATTGTGAGGCGAATGTTGATGTTGAACAAAAGGAAAAATGTGAGGAGATGGTTGCTTTGGCACTTAAGTGTGAATATAAGGCGGATGAAAATGCTTGTGATGAATTGGAGGCTATGAAACCTGAGAAAGGAGATAATTTTGCAGAAAGTTTTGTTCCTGATTTTTTAATGAATTTATTTAGAGAAAAAGAAGGTGAGATGATTAGTTATGATACAGAACCTTCAGATTGTGTTCCTGAAGAATGTTGGGATTGGAATGATAAACCTGAATGTAGGCAGTATGATAAGTTTAAGGAGACAAAAGAGGATTGGGATGAAGATGGGAATTTTATAGGGACGAGAGATAAGTGTATGTCTGGGAACAATGTAATGACAATGCAAGAATCAATTCCTGAATGTTTTGATGGTGATGTTTTTTTGGAGGAAAAATGTGGCGAGATTACGATGGTTGAGAATGAAGATGGTTTGATAAATTATATTATTGGGAATGAGGTTAATGGAATTATTGGGGATTTTGAAAATAAATCGGCACAGCGTAGATATGCTCCGGGGACTTCTGCTAATGGAACTATGGGTAATGGAACTTGGACGGTGGATGAGGTTTGGGAAATAAAGGAAGAAATGAATCAGATTAAGAATCAGATAAAAAATATAACTTATGCTCCTGGGACAACTGCCGGGGG
>CAYYYV010000032.1:0-6440 GCA_964476225.1 Candidatus Woesearchaeota archaeon
GGATGTATTTTCTACGTGAGGTCCGGCGCATATTTCTTTTGAGAAGTCTCCGATTGAATAGACTTTTACTTTGTCGCCGTATTTTGAATCGAATATTCCTTGTGCTCCTTGTTTTTTGGCTTCTTCTGTTGATAATTCTTCTAACTCTACGGGAATGTTTTCTTGGATTTTTTTGTTGACTAAATCTTCGATTGCTTGTTTTTCTTCTTCTGTTAATTTTCGGTCGAAGTTAAAATCAAATCTTAATCTTTCTGGAGTTATGTTTGAGCCTCGTTGGAAAATTTCTTTGTCGTTTAGGACTTCTCTTAGAGCTTGATTTAGAAGGTGGCAGGCTGTGTGTAATTTTGTTGTTTGTTCGGAATTATCTGCTAGGCCGGATTTGAATTTCCCGGCTGAAGCTGTTCGGGATAATTCTTGATGTTTTGCTAATTCTTCTTGAAATGCTTTTTTATCAACGTCTATTCCTTTTTCTTTTGCTAATTCTTTTGTCATTTCTATTGGGAAGCCGTAGGATTGGAAAAGGAGGAATGCGGTTTTGCCGTCGATGTTTTGTTCTGAATGTTTGTTGAAAATTCTTAATCCTTTTTCTAAAGTTGCTTCAAATCTTTCTTCTTCTTTGTTTAGCTCATCTATTATTGTTTGTTTGTTATTTTGGAGGTGGTCGTAGTCGTCGTAAATTTCTAGGATTTTTTTTACTAATGGTGTTGTTAAATCTGTGTCTTCTGGAATGCCTAGATTTTTTCCGTATCGTATTGCTCCTCGGATTAATCTTCTTAGGACGTATCCCTGTTCGGTGTTGCTTGGGGTGATTCCGTCTGCTAAAATAAAAACTGATGCTTTTATGTGGTCTGCTATTATTCGCATTTCTCTTTCGTTTCCTTTATAGGATTTGCCTGAGAGCTTTTCTATTTCTTTTATAATTGGAAGCCAGATGTCTGCTAGATAATTATCTTCTAAATTGTTTAGGATTGCTACTGTTCGTTCTACGCCCATTCCGGTGTCTATGTTTTTTTGTTTTGCTTCGTTGTAGTTCCCGTCTTCGTCTTTATTATATTGCATTAAAACGTCATTCCAGATTTCTACCCAGTTGTCGTCGTTGGGATTGAATTCTTCTGGAGTTAATTCATTGTTTGCTTTCCAGTAGAACATTTCTGTGTCTGGTCCGCAGGGTCCGGTGTTTCCTGCTGGCCCCCACCAGTTGTCTTTTTTTCCTAAAAATGCAATTCTCTTTTTTGAAATTCCTAAGTCTTGCCAAACTTGTGCGGACTCTTCATCTTTTGGTGCATCTTTGTCTCCTTTGAAAACTGTTACCGCCAATCTTTCTAGTGGAATTTCTAATATTTTTGTTAGGAATTCGAAGGAGAGTCTTATTGCTTCTTTTTTGAAATAGTCTCCTAGGGACCAGTTGCCGAGCATTTCGAAGAGGGTGTGGTGGACTGTGTCTCCTACTTCTTCTATGTCTCCGGTTCGGATGCATCGTTGGACGTTAACTAATCTTTTTCCTTGGGGGTGTTTTTCTCCTGAGAGGAATGGGACAAGGGGGTGCATTCCTGCTGTTGTAAATAAAACTGTTGGGTCGTTTTCTGGGATTAGACTTGCGTTTTGGATTTCTTTGTGGTCTTTCGATTTGAAAAATTCAATGTATTTTTCTATTAGTTGTTTTCTGTTCATGTTCTGGTTATTGGTTTTTAGTTCTTAGTTATTGGTAAGAAGTGGGGATTTTTAAGGTTTGTTAGGCGGTTCTTGCTTCATATTTCGTGATTATTGCTTCGACTAAATCTTTGGGTTCAGAATGAACAACAATATCTGCCCCTGTTTCTTTTGTAAGCAAATCTCTAAATTCTGGGCTTTTTGTGAAAACATTTGGCACTCCGCCTGTTCCCTCTAATAATCCGATTAATCTTCCCATGTCATATAATAAAGTTAATTCATTTAGACTTCCTGTTCTTCCACAAATTATAACCCCTGCGTCACTAGCGGCAACAGAATAAATGTTTCTTAATTTAAGCCGCATGGATTTTCTTAATTTGTCATTGTCTATATATAATGTAGACGTTTGAGAAAGCCATCTAATCGCATCAAACCCTCGAGTTGGAAAGCCATACCATTCTTCATGAGATCCTTTACAAAACCCTGGACTAAATCTAATTATTTTTCCTGTTCTTTCACTTACTTCTCTTGCTCCGCAGACAGCTTCGTATGGTAATCCGGGACAGGCTCCTGTTATTAAATCGTGTCCTCTTGTTGCGATTTCTCTTCCGATTTGTCGTGCTTTTTCTCTAACTTCAGGTCCTATATCTCCTGATGCTGAACCGTAAACTGCTATTTTCATTTTTTATTAGGATTAATTAGGTGGCACTTGCTCTAAATCTGTTTAGCATGTCTCTTGATTTTTCTGCCGCCGCCGCTTGTTGTGCTGGAGTTGAGTTGCTTCCGTTTGGGAGCATTAGTGATCTGCTTTCACTGACGATTAAGTGGTCTGCGTTGAAGTATTTGAAAAGTGCTGCTGCGTTTCCACCCTGTGCTCCTACGCCTGGGACTAAGACTAGGCCATCTGGGAAATATCTTGAGGCTGTTTGTATTTCGTATTCTGTGATGTGGTTTCCCTTAATTCCTTTTTCTGGATCTGATTTGCTTGGGGCCCCTATAACAATTCCGTCGAGTCCAAATTTATGAGAATTGTGAGCTAATTGGATGTATTGAGGAATGAATTTTGAACCATCTCCAAATGTTATGACATCTTTAGTCGTATATCCCATTTCCTCTTCTCCTGTAAGGGGAACCAATTTCTTTTTCTCTCTTTCATAATCTGGATTGCTCATTAGGCACATATGAATCCCTCCAATTTCTCTCTTCCTTAGTTGTTTTTCTGCTTCTTGTATATTTCCTGCAAAGAGAGCGAGGGTGATTGCGTCCACTGTTTTGTGTCTGGCATAGAACATTCCAGCATCGTTTGTTGTGCCTATGTCTGCCAACTTACTGTCTTCGATAACTACCATCCCTTCCTGATGGGCACGGTCTATAACCATTTCTAAGCCTTGCATGTCTCCGTTTTGTTTCCAATATTGAATGTTTGGTTTCAATGCAGCACAGTAAGGAGCAACTGCTCCAATATATTTAAATGCCCAGTCTAATTTATCTGCTCCTTCTGAGAGTCCTTTTTCTTTTCTGCCCATTGCGAATTCTGCTGGGTCTAGCCCTGCGCAGAGTATAGAATTTTTTTCTTTAACGGCCGCTAGCCATTTTTCCTTGAATGTTTGTGTTTGTTCTGCCATTTTATTTTAATTGGATTCCAAATTTTTCTCTAACGGCCGCATCTAGTTCGTTGAATTTGCCCGCTTCGTGTAAGGTATCGGCATATTTTTCTGTAAATTTAATTGCTCTTTCCAATTTTCCTCCTTCGGGATTCCACGTATCCAATAAAGCTAAGGCACCATGTTCTTTTAGATATTGCTTACTCCACGCTGTTGGGTCTTTAAGGTAAGCAAGGGCTCTTTCTGGATTTGTCGAATATTTTGTTAAAAAATCTTCATCTATTGCTACGAATCCTGCTGCATTTGTATTTGCCAATTCTGCAAGCCTTCCCTCTCCTCCCTGACATCTCGTAACAACGGCTAGTAGATTATCGATTCTTGCTCCCCTTTGTCTTTGCATTGGAATCCATCCCAATTCCTTATCTCCGCCTATTCTATAGCAGCTTGAACCTGCTGTTAGCATGTCTACTATGTGTACGGGAGAGAATTCCCTTAAGGATTGTCCGCTACTTGCATCTTTGACTCTTCCATCTGGATATACAATTTCAACTCTATTTGGTTCTCCTGTTCTTTGTTTGTATAATGATACGTGTGGCAATTCTAATTTTCTTGCCACGGGTCCTGAGAAAATCCAGTCTCTTGTTTGCCCGCCTGAAATCGCTACTCCTTTTCTGTCCCCATGTATTACATTGGCGAGAACTTCTGCAGATATTGTGTCAATGACTTCGTTAAAGGTCGGATGTTGTTGGGTCATGTTTACTGCATGTTGTATCATTGCTGCAGAATCATCTTTGTGTTCTCTAAACGCTCCACCATCTTGACAGAGTTTTTCGGCATTAATATAATAAATTCCTAATTCTTTTCCGGAGGCTAAAATAACTGGTTTATCTAAATCTGTAAAGGCGGCTTCTTCAACAAGTAGCTCGGATATTCTTGGATGACTTTTCATTATTCTTTAAAACTAAGAAGATATTTAAACTTTATCTAGAAAATTTCATCGGAGGGGAGTAGTTAAATTATTGATTTAGTTCTCTTAGTTTTTCTTGGATTGCTTTGAGCTCATCTTCTATTTCATCTCGTTTTGCGAAAGATTCTTTTGTTTTTTCTTCTACTTCTTCATCTTTTTGTATAGACTTTGGAATTTTTGGTGTGGGCATTTTGTTCTGGAGGGCTTCGATGTCTGATGATACTATGGAAAATAATTTGTGTAATCTGTTTTTGAGGTCTTGTTTTTGTCTTGCTAATACTTTGAGATTGTGGAGTCTTTTTAGAGTTGCTAGAAGATCGGCTTGGCTCATTAGAACGTTTGATTTGTTTAGGCGGTATGCTTCTGGAGAAACTGAGACAAAGAGTTCTTCTTTTGAGGCCATTATATCTGGTCGAAGATATCTGAGTCGACTTCTGCTAATCTTGCTTTGATTTTTTCTATGTCGCCGGTCCATCCTGTCAGCTCTTCTTCCTCTTTAGATTTTACGCCTTTTATTTTTGCCAGAACTGATTCTATTTCTTTGACCTTTTCTTTTATGTGATCAAAGTTTTTTTGTGCTGCTTGGAATTTATCGATTCTTACGAATATTGGTTCTATTTGTTTTGTTATTGATTTGACTGGAGTTGTTGTGTTTATCTCTAGGGTTCTTTTTGGGGGTTCTGGGATTGCTTCTTCTACGGAAGGCTTTGGAGGAATCATCGACCCCCCCTCTTGCTCTTCTGTAACGTGAAGTCCTTCTGGAATTTCCACGCTCACCTCTTCTCCACCAGGAGATGGCATATCGGCAACAGCTGATTTAACCATTTCTTGATTGATATTTTCGTTCTTAGAACCACTTGGAAATGATGGTAACTCTGGAAGGTCTTTTTTTGCGGGCTCTTCTTGTGATCTTGGTAATTCTGGTAATGTTGGCGCTGCTGGGATTTCCGGAACCTCTTCTTTTTTACTAAATAATCCCATGGTATGATTTGGGAAAATTCTTTTTTATAGGTTTATAGTAATTTTATAATGACTACAATATTTCCGACGGGGCAGAGAAAGGTATATAAAAGGAATCTGATTTTGTTGAATATGCAAGTTAAACTTCTACATGATCTCGTCGAGGAAATGGCTGGTGAAAATACTGGTAGGATTGTTGAGATTTTGTTTGGAAAGAAAGATGTTAATGAATTTTCGATTGCTAAAAAAATGGAATTGACTATTAATCAGGTCAGAAATATTTTGTATAAACTTTCTGCCGAAGGGCTTGTTTCTTTTATTAGGAAGAAGGACAAGAGGAAGGGTTGGTATATTTATTACTGGACTTTGGATACTGAGAAATGTTTGGTGAGATTGGAGGCTTCGTTGAATGGGAAGATAGAGGGTTTGAATCATGTTTTGAAGAGTCGGGAAACGAAGCGGTTTTATATTTGTAAGTCGTGTGGAATTGAGGTTGGCGAGGAGAAGGCGCTTGAGCATGGGTTTAGTTGCGAGGAGTGTGCGGAGGTTTATGAGTTATCTGATAATAGTGGTTCTATTCGTGATACTAAAACTAAGATTACTCGGACTGAAAAAGATTTGACTTTGATACAGGGAGAACTTGAAATTATTAGAGAAAAGGCATCGAAGAAGAGGGCTCGAGCGGAAAAGAAATCTGATAAGGAAGAGGCTGGGAGGAAAGTTTTGATGAAGGAAATTAGAGCGGCGGCTCGGAAAAAAGTTGCGGTGGCTAAAGCTAAGCTTGAAGGGACAAAAAAATCTGTTAAAAAGAAAGTTGCTAAAGTTAAGAAAAAAGTTGTAGCCAAAAAGAAAGTTGTTAAAAAGAAAGCTAAGAAGGTTGTTAAAAAAGTACGCGCTTCGCAAGTATCCTCTTCGAGGGCAAAGAAAGTTTTTAAAGTTAAAAAGAAAATGGGTTTGGCTGGTCGTTTGAAGAAAAAACTTTTGAGGAAGAAATAAAATGAGACGTCCTGGGTTTTTATCTAGCTATACGGGAATAATTATTGCGGTTAATGTTGTGTTTTTTATTGGAGCTTTAATATTGATGAATTCTGTTGGGGAGACGAGAGTTATTTCTCTTATTGCTCTTATGCCTGCGACGATTATTGCTGGTCAAAATCTTTGGACGTTTTTGACTAGTATGTTTATGCATGCTGGATTTGGGCACTTGCTTGTGAATATGATTTCGTTGATGTTTATTGGAAGTTTTGTTGAGAAGTTGA
>CAYYYV010000033.1:0-6351 GCA_964476225.1 Candidatus Woesearchaeota archaeon
GCGCCGTAGCGAGTTTTGCGCAGCCTATGCGAGCAAAACCACATTTCGTATAACACCCTCCCAAGACTTAACAACCACTCCCAAGACTTAACAAAGAAACACCGTAGCGAGTTTTGCGCAGCCTATGCGGGCAAAACCACATTTCGTATAACAGCCTCAAAAAAACAAACCACTAATATCTAGCACCTCGCGAAACACCAACCTTCGCCGCCTGAACTTTCCTCGCCTTCCGATTCCTAAAGTAAGCAAAAACTTTCTCAAACGGAATAATTTCATAAAGCCCCGTTCTCTTCCCAACAGACTTCTTAATAATATAATTAACCCTCTCAGTCGACCATCCATTCTTCCTCAACTCAGCCGCAATCCTGTCATCATTCATCCCCCTCGCCCTCGCATTCGTTACATACATCAAAAGATTATAAGACTGCCTCCTATCCTTAAACAAATGCCCCTCATAACGACGCTTATACCAAATCTGTAAAATGCTGTAAAGAATAAAGACAAATAAAAAAGCTAATATCAAATAAACAATCGCCCTAAAAACGGGCTTACAATCGCTCCTACACGTATCAGGATTCTCCCCATTCTCCTTCTCACAAACCAAATCATAATCACAAGTCGTATCTATATTAGCCTCGACAACAATCGAACTAAGCTTAGGAGAAACAAAAAACGAAACCGGCTCACTACCCTCATAATAAAACTCAAACGAAGTATCACTACCCGCCGCCAAAATAATAACAGTCGCATCCCCAGCCTTTCTCGCCCCAACACCTTCCTTAAAATACAACTCGCTAAAAGGTTTGTTAATCACAAAATAAGCCTCACTGTCATACTTCAAATTAACATCAAAACTATAAGTTCTAAAAATACCACCAAGCTCACCACTATAACTCAAAACAGAAAACATCTTCGAAACAAGACCACCATCAACATTCTCATTTTGCCAAGTAAGAATAGGATTAGCATAATCCTCACTAACCGAACCACTAACCGCCCCGCTAATTATCTCAACAGGCTCGATATCAACATCCTCAGCATCTGCAATAAGATAAGGAAAATCAAAACTCTCAACAGCAACAACCGCAGGAACATCCAAAGCATAAAGGTCCTTCGCAACATCAACAAAATCACTATCAACAAAAGAATTAACATACGCCCTATCCAACCTATCCAACTCAGCCTCGAAAGAAAGAACATCAATCAATTTACCCAAAGGCCCACCATACCAAGAAGGAAACTTCGCAAGTTGAGATATCACATTCTCCAAAGCATTCCTCCTAGAAACCAAACTCTCATTAACAGCAACCTCCGGACTTATAACATCAACAACAAAATCTTTATTAGAAGTCAAATCGCCCCCCGCGCTAACCTCAACATTCAAATTATAATTTTTCAACTCAGCATAAGTATGCATAGCATAAGGAATACTCGTCATCTCAGTAACACCGTCGCCAAAATCCCACTCATAAATCAAAGAAACGTTATCAGGATAATCAACATTCACATAAAATCTAATCGGCACACCCGCAGGAGGATTCAAGGGAAAAACAGACGAAATAATCGGAGCAGGCAAAATATCTACAGACACATCAAAAAGTTCCTCCGACCCCAAAGACACAACATAATCCATAGTCTCAGAAACACTAAAACCCAACGAACTCAAATCAACAACCCCATCAAAATCCACAAGAACCGGAACAACATCCAAATCATAAATTTTATCCGTAGAATCCAACTCCAAATTCTTAGTAAAACTCAACGACACATCATAAATCCTAGCATTCTGAGAAACCCCAGAAATTGAAATCGGAAGAATACAACCATCCGAACAATCTCCCTCGTATCTTTCTTCAATCAATTTATTAGCCGCAATAATAATATGTTCATTCCCAAAATCAGCAGACTCAAGCAAACTCGCGTCCGCATATTTCACACCCTGAGCAAAAACCGAATAATCCTTCGTGCTGTTATCCGACCCCGAAGTATAAACAAACCCACAATTACTCCCTTCACTCTCATTATAAATCCTATATTTTGTAGAAGCCTTTGCATTTACACAAACCTGATAATCCCCACTAGAAAAAATTTCCCCAACATTCGGAAAAACCACGCACCCATCTTCAGTTCCAGGATCATAGCTACAAGGCCATGAACCACCCGTCCCCGTATCAGGATAAACCGTCATATCCAAATCCAAAGCATCACTCCCAGAAACAATCGCCCCAACCTTCATCGCACCAGAATCAGGAAAACGAATCATCTCACAATAACGAACATTTCCAATCAGTGGCCCAACCGAACCAGCCGTAACATCATAGCACCCATAATCTTTTTCCAAAAACTCGTTAGAAAACTCGCCAAATTTCCAGTCCTCCTCCTCAAAGAAATTAATATCCAACGGAACCCGAGAGCTAACACCGAAATCACTTTCAAACTTAAAATCCAAATCCTCGACGACAACATCCTCCCCAGTCACAACAAAACCCAAATAAATATTCCCCGAAGCCGGAACACTAAAACTCTTATCAACAACCCCAGCAGAAGAACTATAATCCTTAGAACAATCCGGCGGCGAACACTCAAACAAATTCCCACTAGCATTCAAAAAATCCCCCAAACTAATCTCATCATCATCGTTAGAAATTATCAACTCATCATACTCCTCGCCAACAATCGTCAAATTAATCTCCCCCGCAATAATCTCAAACGGAGAATAGGAATCATTAACACTATGATTATGAACCTCCACCGAAGCCGAAACAAAACCAAAAGCAAAAACTAATACAAACAACATCAACACTCTTTTCATAAACCATATAGAAAAAACAACTTTATAAACATTTCAAATTACTTCTTCTTTCCCTTACTCTTTCTCTTTCCCTTAACACCCTTGACCTTTTTCACAACTCCAACCCTCCGCTTCCCCTTCTTCAACAAAATAACAATAATCAAAAGAATAATCAGCCCGAAGACATACGCACCATAAGCATCCCAAAAACTCGTAGAAGAAACATAATCCTGACCGCCATCGTCCCCATCACCAATATTTAAATTAACAGCAAACTCCGAACCCTGTGCAACAACCAACCCAGACAAAGTTAAAATAAATAAAAAAATCAAAATCCTCTTCATAATAATATCAAGCAAATCCTCTATTTAAATCTTTTCAAATCACAAACAAAAAATTACACTTGTCCCAAACTCTTAATCAAACCGCTAATCATCTTCGTAATACTAACAATCTCTTTCCTAAAAATATCATACTCATCATCATTAATATAACCCAACCTCAAACATATTTGCAAAACAGTATTCACCTCATAAGCAGAACCACGACCAATAATTAAAAATCTTTTAAAATCCTTACTACTCCCACGACCTTGACCCTCCGCGATATTCAAAGGAATAGAAGTCACCGCCCTTCTTAATTGAGAAGCCAATCCGTACAATTCAATAGAAGGAAATGTCCTAATCTTTAGATAAACTTTCTCTACTAAATCCATAGCTTTCTGCCAAACTAACAAATCCTCATAATTATAACTCTCCTTCTCATTCATTTTATTTCACCAACTTCTCAGCCAAACAAGTCTTGCGCAAAGCGCACTCACTCCGAACCACAAACTCCAAACCAATTAAGAACTCTTCGAGTTCTTAATACAATAAATCCCAACAAGAAACAAAGACATAAAAAAAGCGAACAAACTAAAACCGGGCAACTTAATTATCGGCTCACCACACTGCCTTTCCTCCTCGCCACCATCACAATCCACAGCAGCCAAACAATCCTGAGGAATCCCAGTACTCTCAAAATCACCACTTAAAGCTGAACTATTAGAACTCCAATTCACTTCCTGCACCCCATCAACACACTCCCCAAGAATATAAGAATTAGAACAACTAAATTTATTAGGGGTCTCATCAATTCCATAAAACATTTGATTAACATAAAAATTAAAATCACAATGTCCAGGAGAAGTATCATCATACCACGCACACCCACAACCTTCATCAGAAATCGAAAATATAGTATCATCACCACACTCTACAATCGTCCCACAAACCCCCTCGTATTTTCCAAGATTAAAATCGTCAGCATCACACTTAGCAGAACTTTCTTCACCGCAAGAAGCATAATCCCCGCAAGTAAGTTCATTCTTGTCATAACACTTCTTATCACACCACCAAAAACATCCCATATCAGCACATTCTTCCGAAGTGTTCTGATCCACACACCTCTCCGGTCTCGTCACACACCTAAATTGCTTACCATCATCACTTACATTACAAAACTTCCCAAGAGGACAGCAAGAATCGTTACCCCCCGCAAAACCAGCATCCCCCATCGCACAACCAAGCCCCCAATCTGCAGTT
This sequence comes from Candidatus Woesearchaeota archaeon, assembly GCA_964476225.1. Classification (GTDB taxonomy): domain Archaea; phylum Nanobdellota; class Nanobdellia; order Pacearchaeales; family GW2011-AR1; genus JAGVXH01. Next base: position 4,375 of record CAYYYV010000033.1, read on the forward strand.
ATCAAACTTTCCCCATCTTGAGTACAAAAAAACAAACCCTTCACAGGATCAACTGAACACGTATTCCTAGCCACCCCAAAAGTCCCCCCATCAAAATCAAAATTACACCCATCAATATTAATAGAAGTCTCCGTCCTCGAAGTACCACCCGCACCACCCTCATCACAATAATCCTTCCCCGCCTTTCCCAACTCATAATGCGCACCAATAATACTACTGCTCAAAGCTCCAGAGCTAGTACCAACGGTACTATAAATCGCCAACTCATCAATCAACCCGGTAAAGCCATCTCCGATAATCAAATCCCTGGTAGCACCAGCAGCCGAAGATAAAGTAGTACTATTCACGTTATCTCCATTAACATAAAGTTTCAAATTCGAAGTATCCCAAGTAAGAGCGATGTGATAGGCATCCTTTGTATTAAGACTATCCGAACTAACTGAAACAGAACCAACACTAGCCCGAACATAATGATTTATTGAAGGAAATGAACCTTCTAAAACATACTCGATTTTATAATTATCTTTATCAAATAACAGAGCACTAGATTCCATACCGTCTTCCTTAATCCACATCTCAATTGTAAACGCCGAGGCAAAATATGAAACAGGTAAATTGGAAACAGTTATTTTATCAGAGCCACGAAACTTAGCAGCAGTATCGACTTTAAGAGACGTGCCATCAAAAAACCCTCCACTCCCATCATAACCATTAATATAACTATCCGTCACATCGCCATCCATCTTCCAATACGCAACCATAGAATCCTCACACCCTCCCGGGATTGTCGCACTCGCAAAACTCACAAAAAAAACTCCCAACAAAATTATTATCCCCCACCTCATATACCTAAGGAGAATAAGAACTTTATAAAGATTATGAAAAATTATTTTTTATCAACAATCTTAAACTCAACAAGCTTCCTCTTTCTGCCCAAACCTAATGCAACAGCACCAAGTCCCAACAACCCAATAGTCGCAGGCTCTGGAATAGGAAAAACAATCATATGAGGAAGAATTGCATCGTTAGGTGAACTAGTAGTATAAATCGGTAACTGACTCACATCTCCACGAACTTGATTATCCCCAAGCAAAATATCATTAGACCCATAAAACGTATCATCATCTCCTAAAACAAACGTCCCATCATTATACAACAATCCGATACCATCCCCATTTCCATCATTAATCAACCAAACATCCTCGGGCTTATTCCCATTTCCTATCCCGCTATAATAAGTTCCACTCATAAAACCATTTCCGACAGTCCCCGCGTAGGGTTGCTCCGCATGACCAACAATTTCCGCTCCGCCAGTTACATACTTAACAAAACCCATATGCCAATCTCCTTCAACAATAGAATCAACTCCTGTATTAGCATCTCGAATCATCAAACTATCCCATACAAATGGCTGAACAGAATAATCTATTTCCATATTAACATACTGACCACCAGTCTTAGAACTAACCAAATCAGCAAAATTATCAACAACCAAAGCTCCTTCAGCTTGCTTCGGATTACAACTCATAGCCGCCAATCCTATAGTAGCACCAATTGCAACAGATTTCATACCATTCCTAATCCTATCAACTAAAGTTTTCATATATTCTTAATAATATTAGACTTTATAAACCTTACCATTAACGTAATCTATAAGTAGTAACACTAACTAAGCTCAACCCTAAGCGAAGCAGAATTATCTCCCGCAACCGGAAAATCCACCCAAAATTCATATGCCTTCACATCAATCTTTTTCACATACTCCCAAGCAACACTCCAAGTATTATCACTAGATGCAAACCCCCAATACCAACTAAAACTAGTAGCATTATTCTTCGGAGTCAAAACCAACGGCGCACCACCAACAACTTTTATAGCCCGAGTCGTAGAAGCATTAAACTTCACCTTACTCGATTTCATATTACTAAAATCCTTCGGAGAACTAATACACGCCGCAGTATATTCACCAGCAACATA
>CAYYYV010000034.1:0-6259 GCA_964476225.1 Candidatus Woesearchaeota archaeon
AAAACCACTTCCAAATAAAATTATCAAGACGAATAAATTAGTTTTTTTTATTTTTGATTCTATTGTCATCAAATTCTAATGAATCTAGAAACCATGCTAAAAGAAAGTTATCATCGTCCCTAGAATTCCATGCCACATCTATCATATTTTTTATTTTCTTGTTCCATGTTTTCTTTATGTTTAGAATATGAAGTATTCGTCCTATGTTTTTTGCATTACAAATGGGTTCTCTTTTTCTATATACTTTGGTATAAGCTACTAATGAAATTATAGTGATTGTTACGAAGAAGAAAGTCATGAATAGTATTATTGTTCTCGCCATACTCGAGAATTTACTTTCTATAAATAATAAGCTAATTATTGAAACTATTACTATTGCAAGAATCGCCTTGACGAGAGTAGCCATTTCTTTGGTTGTATTCTTTAAAAAATATTTTTTAATCTTGCTTAATTTGTCTCCGTCTATTAATCCCTCCTCTTTCCTTTTCAGATTATTATAAAGTCCAAAATAAAACATTAAATAGACTATTTCTATCGTCCCGACAATCCAAAAGAAAATATTATTAGAGATCATATTCGAATTCCAACCCCTCCAAGCATAAAAGCCAATCCCATAATTAAAAGTAAGATGCCTAATAAAATATTTTTTATTTCTCTAGACTTATAAGTAAGACTGCCTCCAAAAAATAAGAGAATTATTCCTAAAATTATTTGAAATATATCCATATTAGATTTGTAGAATTAGAACTTTAATAATTTAACTATTGAGTATACGAGCGTAGCGATAATAAGGAGCGATTATATGAACAAGTTGTGGGAGCGAAGTGATGTGTGGTGTGGTGGGGGAACTGGGGGAGTGATGGTAGGACTGTTGTCCGGTGGTAGGCTGCGGCCGGGGTAGTTCGCTTTGCTCACGATGGTAGGCTTTGGTCGGGGGTAGTTCGCTTTGCTCACGATGGTAGGCTGTGGCCGATGGTAGGCTTTGGCCGATGGTAGTTCGCTTTGCTTACGATGGTAGGCATCGCTGATGCCGGGGCTTGGCTTCTGGTGTTATTTGATTGGTTGCTCAATTTACATGAGATACTTTCACATGTTACACGAGTCGGAGGGATAGGTTATGGATGGGGGACGGGGTTATTTGGTTTCAAGGCAGGAAGGCAATTTGGGGAACGGGAGCAGGGGCCATTTGGAAATCTTCGATTTCGGATACAGGGCGTCGCGTCGGCGACTACGGCGTCGCTTTGGAGTGTGTGATGTGGTGATGGATGGTTTCGACTGGGGAGGGGAAGGTTTTTAAGAGTGGGATTTGTTGGATATTTGTAAGGGAAAGAGAGTTCTGATAAAACATAGAAAATGGCAGAAAGTTTAAGAAGCAAGGTTATAGATTCTTTACTTGGAGCTGTGGTATTACCTTTGTTGTTTGCATCGGGCGAGAGTTTTAGAGAGCAGGTTCCCTATGTCGAAGTTCTTGTTAAAAATTGGTATCATCCCTTTTTAATGGCTCCCGCATTATTGGCTATGAATTATGGTTCAGATTATGTTGCTAGTTTGTTTAGGGGAAGGAAAGCGGAAAGAAAAAAAGAGGAGCGATAAAATTACCTGTTAAATGGAGTGTGCTGTTGGAAGCGTACGGACGCCGAGTTTGTTGATTGATTATCGTTACTATTTAGTGAGTACATAACACATAGTCTTATAAGGCTACTTTTGGACTTTTTATTATGAAGTTTGAATCGTTAAATATTATCGAGCCGATTTTGCGGGCGCTTAGGGGTAAGGGTTATGTTACACCGTCGCCGATTCAGGAGCAGACTATTCCTTTGTTGTTGGAAAATAAGGATGTAATTGGAATTGCGCAGACTGGTACTGGGAAGACTGCGGCTTTTGTTGTTCCGATATTGCAGAAATTGTATGAGAAGGCTGAGGGATTTCAGGGGAAGAATCCGCGGGCTTTGATTTTGGCGCCGACTAGAGAATTGGCTGCACAGATTTCTGAGAGTTTTGATTCTTATGGTAAGTTTTTGAATTTGAGACATTTGGCTGTTTATGGTGGTGTCGGGATTGGACCGCAGATTAAGATTTTGTCTAGGGGGGTTGATATTTTGATTGCTACTCCTGGGCGTTTGATGGATTTGATGAATCAGGGAAAGGTTAGTTTGAGGAATGTTGAGTTTTTTGTTTTGGATGAGGCGGATAGGATGCTTGATATGGGATTTGTTCGGGATGTTAAGAAGATTGCTTCTTCGCTTTCTGTTGAAAGGCAGAGTTTGTTTTTTTCGGCTACTATGAGTAGGGCTGTTGAGGATTTGGCTTTGGATTTTTTGAAGAATCCGGTGAGGATTGATATTACGCCTGAGTGTGTGGCGGTTGATAAGATTGAGCAGTGTGTTTTTTTTGTTGACCAGACAGATAAGAATGAGTTGCTGTTGGATTTGATTAAGCAGCAGAGCATGAATAAGGTTTTGGTTTTTGTTGGGATGAAATATAAGGCTGATAGGGTTGTTAGGATTTTGGAGAAGGCGGGGGTTTCGGCTGATGCGATTCATGGGAATAAATCTCAGTATCAGAGGACTCGAGCTTTGAATAATTTTAAGAGTGGGAAGACTAGGGTTTTGGTTGCGACGGATATTGCGGCTCGTGGGATTGATATTAAGAATATTGGGCATGTGATTAATTTTGATTTGCCGAATGAGCCTGAGAATTATGTTCATAGGATTGGGCGGACTGCGCGGGCTGGGGCGGATGGAACTGCTTATTCTTTTTGTGCGGCTGAGGATAGGAATTTTTTGAATCAAATTGAGAGGATTACGAAGAGGAAGATTGCGCATGCGGATCATAAGTATCATTCTTTGAAAGCTAAGAATGCTGAAGGGAAAGATGCTAAGCCGGCGCCGCGTCGGGGTTTCGGTGTTCGGGGTTCCGGTGTTTCGGGGAGGCCAAGGGGGCGTGGTGGAAGTGATGGTCGTGGAAATGTTAGATCTTCTAGTAGAGGAAATGCTCGGGGCGGAGGACATGGAAGATCTTCGAGAAGTGGTGGTGGCTCATCTAGGAGTATAAGAAGCGGTGGAAGAAGTAGGTCGGGGAATAGTTCTGGGCGAAGTAGAAGTAGGCGATGATTGATGTGGGGACGGTTTTATCTCGCTAATCACATACAACTGCCACATACTGGTTCTATTCTCGCTTCGGGGTTTTGGAGAATTATTCGTGTGACTTCGAAAAGGTCTCTTTCAAGAATTTCTACGAGAGGTACGTATACCCCGGAATCTCTGGTGTTTAGTCTTCGAGTAAAATTGTAGACAGAAGTTTCTGCTTGTTCGAGAGCTGATGATGCTTTGAAATATCTTCCGTCTTCAATTAAAGAGTTTGCTTGGTTTATTCTAGCTGTGCATAATTTTGATACTTTTAAGAATTGTCGCATTGTGGGGCTTGTTCTTTCGTCGAATTTTCCGGCTTCTGTCATAATTGATAGATTCAATAGAGGTTTTTAAGGTTGTTGCTGGTGGAAAGGAGTTTTAATTTTTTATGTTAATTTTATAAAGTAAAGTAAAAAGAGTTTTGTGTTCGTGTCTAAAGGCCTTGTGGGCAGTCATAGATCGATTTAGAGTTTTCATTGGCTTATCTTCTAGCTATCCAACCATTTTCGCTGGCTTCCCAAGCTGCGCCTTTCATGGCTCTATCGATCGCACGAATTACGGAGTCGCCGAGTTGTCCTCGGTCAATAGCTCCGCCGTTATCTGATTCGAATTGTAGTTTAACTATCATTTTTCACCTCCTTGGTTTTCTTAGATGATTTTTGTTTATATAGAAATGTAGATTTGGATATATATTTTGTGGGACGATTTGATTTATAAGGCGTTTGACTGGAAAGGAGTGCTGGTTAATTTTAGAGTGGTAGTGGACGGTTTTGGGTGATTACTTCAATCTTGTTTGGAGTTATCGGGTTCTTTAAATAGTAAATAATATAGATTAGAGTATGGAAGAAAAGCATATTATGGTGTCGCTCGGGGATAAGAATGCTAAGGAAATTGGTGAGATAATTGGGAATAAGACCTGTAGTCGGATTTTGGAATTTTTGGCGAGTGAGGATGGGACTGTGACTGATATTTCTAATGCTTTGAAGATTCCTTTGAATACTGCTGATTATAATGTTAAGAAATTGGTTTCTGCTGGGCTGATTGAGAAATCTTCGCATTGGTGGAGTGTTAAGGGGAAGAAGATGCCGGTATATAGGGTTTCTAATAGGAAGATAATTATTTCTCCTCGGAAATCTGTTGCTAAGGTTTTTGCTTGGGTTATTGGGTTGACTGGGCTTAGTGCTTTGACGTTAAGGCAATTTATGGGGAGTGGTGTTAAGCTTGGTAATGATGTTGCTGAGGGTGGGACGTATGCTTCTGATATGGTTCCGCTGGTAGGGCTTGAGCCTGCTGGGTTTTGGGCTAGTATTAGTCCGTGGTCTTGGTTTTTGATTGGGGCTTGGTTTGCGGTTGTTTTGTTTTTTGTTATAACTTTATATACTGAAAGAAGGTCCAAAGGACCATCATTCAAATTTTGTCATTCTGAAAAATATGAAAGGAGGAGAAATAAATAATGAAGACAGATAATTCTGTGAAGATTACCGGGATGATTGTTGGGGCGGTTTTGATTGTTGCGCTTTTGGCGTTTTACGGTTTTTCGAAAACGGTTTCTGGCGAGAGTGTTTCTTCGAATGGGATTGCTAGTGTTGAAGTTGTGCCTGATTTGGTGAGTGTTTATTTTAGTGTTGAAACTAAGGGTGATAACTCTAAGGAAGCGAAGGATGCTAATGCTGTGATTGTTGATGATGTTGTTACGGCTTTGATTAAGGAAGGTTTTGCTCGGGATGATATTGTGACTGAGAATTTCAATGTTTATGAGGATTGGATTTGGAATGATGGGGAGAGGACTTCAAATGGTTACAAGGCTACGCATTCTATAAAAGTTAAGCTTGCTAGTGATGGCGAGGTTGGCGATGTTATCGACGCTGGTGTTGATGCTGGTGCTAATTTGGGGCATATTAACTTTGAATTGAGCCGAGAACTTGAGAATCAATATAAGGTTGAGGCTTTGAAATTGGCTGCTCAGGATGCGCGGATTAAGGCTGCTGCGATTGCTGAAGGGCTTGGTGCTGAGTTGGGCGATGTTATTTCTACGAGTAGTTCTGATTTTGACTATAACCCTTGGATGGCTTATTCGAATGATGGCATGATTAGTGTTAGTGGTGCTAAGGTAGAAACGGAGATTCAGGTTGGCGAGAGGACAATTAGCGGTAGAGTTTCGGTAACTTACGAGTTGAAGTAGGGGTGATAATATTTTTTTTATTTTTTTTATTTTACAAGCTTTTTTAATCCCTTTTAGCCTGTATTGCTATGGGATTTTGGCCGATTGTAATGAATGTTCTTCGGAACTCGGATGTTGTGCTTTTGTTAGTGGATGCGAGGATGCCGGAGATTACTCGGAATTCTGAGATTGTTGATAAGGTTGAGAAGATGAAGGGGAAACGTTTGATTATAATTTTTAATAAGTCGGATTTGATTGGGCGGAAGGAGATTGAGAAATTGAAGAAGGATTATCCGAATGCGTTTTTTGTTTCGTCGACGAAGAGGACGGGTGTTAAGAATTTGAAAGCGGCTTTGGAGAATATGGCGGAAAATTGGGATAAGCCGAGTTTGAGGGTGGGGCTTGTTGGTTATCCTAATATTGGAAAGTCTACTTTGATTAATTTGCTTGCTCCTGTGGCTCGGGCTAAGGTTAGTGCCGTCGCTGGTACTACAAAAAAGACGCAGTGGGTTAGGACTGGTAAATTGAGAATTATGGATTCGCCTGGAATTATTCCGTTTGGGGATAGGAAGGTTCAGGTTGGGATGACTGCGGCGAAGGACCCGCATAAGATTAAGAATCCGGAGAAGGTTGCGATTAGGATAATTGAGTTTTTGATGAAGCGCGAGGGGAATCTTTTGAAGAAGTATTATGGCGTTACTGTTGGTAACGTAGTTGGGGGTTCGGAGTTGGGAGTTGGGAGTGCGACGGACGACCATGCTAAGGGGAGCGTGAAGGATGCTTATGAGATTTTTGAGGATATTGGGCGGAAGATGGGGTATTTAGTTAAGGGTGGTGAGGTTGATGAGAATAGGATTTCTATTAAAGTGATTGATGATTGGCAGCGGGGGCGGATTAAGTTAAAATAGCGCAAGTACCCTAAGGGGCAAAGGGGCGGATTTAGTTAAAATAGTTTTATGTTAAAACA
>CAYYYV010000035.1:0-6143 GCA_964476225.1 Candidatus Woesearchaeota archaeon
CCATGCTTAGCGGTGTATTTTAAGTTAAAATAATAATAGATCAAAGTAATTATTCCTGAAAAAATTGCAAAAGATAAGATTCCAAAGGTTAGAAAATTTTGAGAATCTATTTGGTTTTGTTGAAGTTTCATTCTTCCCCGTTCTTCTAGAAATGCAAATCCGTTATCTTTTACGTAAATATAATTATCTCTCTTCTTCCCTTTCCTATAAGGTAGGCTGCTGAAATATCCCCGATGTACACAGAAGTCATATATTCTTTCATATTTTTTCTTTCCATATTTTTTCTTCAAAAACTCCCAGCTTGTTTTTTGCTCGTCTCTTCCAGCTTCTATTATATATTCTAAAAATTCTCTTGTGTCCGAGAAGATTTCTTTTCCCATCTTACAGTTTCATCTTCCCTTTAAACTTTTTCGCCATTTTTTGCATCATCTTTTGGTCGATTTTTCCTTCGGCGAGGCCGGATTGCATTCCCATCATTTCTTTGAGCATTTTGTATTGTTTTAGGAGTTCTCGGATTTCGGTTGTTGTTGTTCCGGAGCCTTTTGCTATTCTCTGGATTCTGCTTGTTTGTTTTTCTAAGATTTCTGGGTTTTCAATTTCTTCTTCGGTCATTGAGGCGATTGCGTATTTCCAGTGTTTCATTTTTCCTTCTTGTTTCGCTAAGATATCCTTCGGAACTTTTGCTGCGGACATTCCGGGGACCATTGAGAGCACTTTATCCATTGTGCCCATCTTATTCATTTGTTCTAGCTGGGAGTATAGATCTAAGAGAGTGAATTTTCCTTCTTGCATTCGTTCTTCGATTCGTTTTGTTTGCTTTTCGTCTGTTGCGGATTTGACGTGTTCGAGTAAAGCGTTGAGGTCGCCCATTCCTAATAATCTTGAGATGAAAGATTCGGGGTCGAAGGTTTCTAGTTCGTGGATTTGTTCTCCTACTCCTATGAAATAAACTGGGGCTTTTGTTTCGGCGCAGGCGGTTAGGGCTCCTCCGGCTTTGGATGTTCCGTCCATTCGTGTTATGATTACTCCATCAACTGAGAGTGCTTTTTGGAATTCGTCTGCTTGGGTTTTTGCTGATTGTCCGATGTCTGCTCCCATAACTAGGATTCTGTAGTCTGGCTTTAGTGCTTTGTTTAGCTTTTCGATTTGTTTGATTAATTCTTTATTGAGTCCGTCTCGTCCGGCGGTGTCGATTAGGATTAGGTCGTATTTTTCTAGCTCTTTTTTATGTTTCTTAATTATCTTAATCGGGTCTTTTTCTTTTTTGTCTATGAAGACTGGGAGGTTGGCTTTTTTTGCCATTTGTTCTAATTGGTCCATTGCTGCTGGTCGGTCAACATCAAGTCCTAGCAGTGCGACTTTTTTTCCTCGCTTTGCATAATAGAATCCTAATTTGGCAATTGTTGTGGTTTTTCCGGCACCGTAGAGACCCATGAACATGATGCTTGCTTTTTTTGGGAGTTTTAGTTCTTTTTTATCTTCGCCTAGGATAATTAATATTTCATCGTGGATTAGTTTGACTAATTGTTCTTTTTTGTCAATTCCTTTTATGGTTTCATCGTAGGCTAGTTTTTTAATTTTTTTTGAAAGTTCGAAAACAAGTTCGATATTAACATCTGCTTCAATTAGGGCTTTTTGGATATCTTTTATTATTCCATCTATGAGTTTTTTGTCTAGGAAAATTGCGTTTGAAATTTTCTTTACTCCGGATTTTAGGGCGGAGCCTAGTTTGTCTAGCATGGGTTTAGAAGTGGAATGGGGGTTATTAAATTTTGGGTTCTGTTATAATCCCAACTTTTCAATTAACTTGTCTTTGTTAAATATTTCTAAATCTTTGTATTCTTGACCGGTTCCGAGAAATAGTATTGGTTTTTTTGTTACGTGAGATACAGAGATTGCGGTTCCGCCTTTTTCGTCGACGTCGGCTTTTGATAGAATTATTCCGGTTAAATTTATTGTGTCGTTAAATGTTTTCGCCTGTTCGGTCGCGTCGTTTCCGGTTATTGATTCTCCTAGGAAGATTCTCATGTCTGGTTTGTTTACTCGTGTTATTTTTTCTATTTCTCTCATGAGGGAATCTTTGTTTTGCATTCTTCCTGCTGTGTCAATTAGGACTACATCTATTTTGTTTTTCTTTGCGAAAGATATGGCATCAAATCCTACTGAGGCTGGGTCTGAGCCGTAATCTTTTTTAATTATTGGAACTTTTAATCTGCTCGCATGTTCTTCTAGTTGTTGGATTGCTGCGGCTCGAAATGTGTCTGCGGCTGCGAGGCAGACCGATATTTTATTTTTTTGTAGATAGTTTGTTACTTTGGCGATTGTTGTGGTTTTTCCTGAACCGTTGATTCCTGCGAATAGAATTACGAAAGGTTTTTTTATTTCTAATGAATCTTTTATTTCTTCTAAAAAATTTGGAGGATTGATTAGGATTGATTCGATTGAGTTTTTTAGTTCTTTTGCTAAGTCTATATCTTTTAGAGATTTACCAATTAGTTTTTCTTCTAATGAATTTTTAATTGATTCGACTGCGCCGTATGCTACGTTGTTTTGTAGGAGTATCATTTCTAGTTCTTCGAACATTTCATTGAATTTTTCTTCTGTTAATTTTTTGTGGAATTTTGAGAAGAAGCCCTTTTCTTTGATTGGGGTGTTTATCGTTTCTTCGAGGGATTGTTCTAAATCGGTTTTGGGTTTTTCTGTTTTGGGAGATTTTTTTCTGGCTTCTTTCTCTACGGTTTTTTCTATTTCTTTTTTTTGGGCTTTTACTTTTACTTTTTTTATAGATTTCTCTATTTCTGGTTCTTCTTTGTTTTTATTTATCCATTTCTTTAGTTTTTCTTTTAGTGTGCCGAACATAATTTTTCGAAGAGAAGGTTGTTTAAAATACTTTTGAGTCGAAGATTGTTAATCTTCTTTGAAGTATGGTTGCATTTCGTTTGTTGTGTACTTAGTGGAGTATAACAATTGTTTTAAAGCGAGGAGAAGTTTCTTGTTTATGTTGACGTTTAGTGATATTTATGAGGCGATGAGGAAGGAGAAGTATTCGGAGAATTTGCAAATGTTGCCGAAGAAATTTTTGGTTGAGACGAGTGAATATTTTCGTGAAAAGAAGGAGTTTTTGAATAAGGAGGATGATTTGTTTTCTGATATGGCTATTAAGAACAAGAAGAAGTTGGATAATGCGGTTTCGAGTTTTAGAGATTTGTTGAGGATTCGGAAAAAGAAGATTTTGAATTTGGCGTTTGTGGCTTCGCAGGTTGGGATTTCTAAGAAGGATTTTGAGAATTTGATGGCTTTTGAGAAGGATTTGTTTGAGGAGTTGGTTAAGGCTTTGGAGCGGGCGGAGAAGAATCAGGTTGCGGATATGAGTGGCTCTGTTAAGGACGAGAGGAAGCATAGGCTGGTTAGATTTTTGGAAGGTGTGCCTGCTTTTTTGGGATTTGATGGGAGTGATGTTGGGCCGTTCGCTAAGGGAGAGGTTGCGAATTTGGAGAGTGAGATAATTGAGATTCTTTTGAAGGATAGGAAAGTTGAAACGATTGACGATGATTAGGAATATATTATATTTTGGATAAGCAATGTTGTCCAGAGGGAGCCTGTTATGAAGGCCATTATCGTGGAAAATGTTAGGTTTAAGGTATAGTAGGTTATCATTAGAATAAACATTCCTATTGAAGTTATTAGTGAGGTTTGTAAAGCTATTAAAGATTTTTTCTTTTTGAATCCCTTTATTATTTGAGGTATTAAAGCGTAGCTGAAGGCGATCATAATTATTGTTATTGTAATGTCTTGCCATACCATAAGCCTGCGAAGGGAGTTAAACCCTCGACCCCCTGTTTACAAGACAGGTGCTCTGTCACTGAGCTACGCAGGCACTGAGTTCCAGCATAGCACGCTTTTCTCGTATGCTCGAAAAAGAGCTACGCAGGCAATATAATTAGTTACTAGTTTGTCTTTTAAATTTATTGGTGAAGTAGATTTGTACAGGAAGGTGAGGCATGCACAAGCCTTAAAAACCTAAATTTCTCTCAACTATTATGCCAGGAAAAAATAAGCCAAAGCGACTTGATAGGAATACTGCTTGGAGAGTTGCGAGAAGGAAGAAGAAAAGAAATATTTTAGTTAAAGGTAGTTCTAGAAATCGAAAGCCGAGACCGAAGCATAAAGGCGTTGTTGCTAAAGTTGTTGAGAAGGTTAAAAAAGTTGTTAAGGCAGAAAAGAAGGTTGAGAAAGTTGTTAAGAAGGAAGAGTAATTTATTCTAATAAGTATTCGTCGCCGGCTCTTTTGTAATCAAAAATTTCATCTATAGAAAACCATAGTGCTATTTCGTTTTTTGCATCTTTTTCATCTGCAGATGCGTGAATGACGTTTTTTACTGCGATTCCTTTTTTGTCGGCATAGCTATAACTTATGTGAGAGAAGTCTCCTCGTATTGTTCCCGGAAGTGCGGTCCTTGATTCTGTCGCTCCTACGAGTTTTCTAACGTTTTCGATTGCTCTAACGCCCTCAACAATCATTGCGACTACTGGTCCTTCTGTAAGAAAATCTAAAAGCATGCTTCGTACTTTCTCTCCGTGTCGTTTTGCTATGTCTTCGGTGTAATGTTGTTTTGCATGGTCAGGATTTACTTTAACGAGTTTTAATGCAACAATTTTTAATCCCCTTTGTTCAAATCTTTTAATGACTTCACCGGTTAATCCTCGGGCAACACCGTCGGGTTTTACTAAAACTAGCGTTTGTTGAATTACCATTATTCTTCTTTAACCTCTTCTTCCTTTTTAACTTCTTCTGTCTCTTTCTGAATATTTTCAGATTCTTCTTCTTTTTCTTCTGCTACTTCTTGAATGTCTTGTATTTCTTTTTCTGCTAAAGCTGTTGCTTTTTTCATGTCGATTTTTTCTAGTTCTTTTGTTTCGAATACTCTAATATCGCAGAATGAGAGAGGGTAAACTTTCTTTAATTTTGGGAGCATTGCTTTTTGTAGTGTTCCATCAAGAATTTCGTTGCAGATGTCGATGAACTCTTTATTTTTTAGGTAGTCTAATATAAATTCTTTTGCGGTGTTTCTGAGATTTTTTCTGACTGCCTTCGAAACTTTTTTTCTTGTGATTAGAAGTGGTTTTACTATTGTTCGAATGTCTTTGCATCGTGCTTGGAAAGAATCTTCGACATAGTCGGTTCTTTTTCGCATCATTCTTCGTATGTATGAAGTTACAAGTTCCATGTTGTTTGGAATTGCTACGAGTTGTCCTTCTTGATTGAAAATTCTTAGTTTGATAGTTAGTCCTTTTCCTCGCAGTTGTCTTGTTAGATCTAGCTTGATTGTTTTGTTGTGTAATTGTTCCGCTGTTCCGAGAATTCTCATTTCTGAGCCTAGGATTGGTACCTGTACACTGATGAATCTTTTTCTTTCTGCCATGATTTCTTTCTCTTTAGAAAAGAGAAATTTCTCGCAAGTAGAGAAACTTCTTTTCCAAAACTTCGTTTTGATTTAATTTTTTCATTCTAATACTAATTTGCTTGTTCGTTTACCTTTCTTTTGGTCTTTGCCTTTTTTGCAGACGGTGCAAGTGTATACGATAGCTGTTTTTTTAGTTGTTTTACGTTGACCTTTTGCCTGATTTTTCATACGGGAGAAACGTCCTTTGTTCCCGATTCCCCTGTTTAGTCCTCGTAACTTTGCTCTTTGTTTTGACCCTCTTTTTAGAGTGCTGGCCTTACCAGTAGATTGTGTTTTAACTTTTTGTTCTGTTTTCTTTTTACAGAATGGACAGTATCTGTTGATTTTCTTTGGCATCTTCATATAGTCTTGTTAGAATTTTAGTTTTTAAGTGTTATGGTCCCGCAGTTAAAATTATAAAGTTGATTGTTTTTATTTTGTTATGAGAATTAAGTTTAAGCGAGGTGGGCAGAGGAGGTTTCTGGATTTGGTTGTTGTGAGGTTGAGAGCTCCTTCGGTTCGTGGGATTTTGCAGTTTGGTTTTGATATTCCGTATTCGACTTTGAAGAATTATTATAATGGGTCTCGGCTTTTGCCTTTGGATTTGTTTAATGATCTTTGTGAAGTTGCTAGGATTGATAAGGGCGATTTGTATTTTGAAGAGGTTAATGAGAATTGGGGAAAAGTTAGGGGTGGGAA
>CAYYYV010000036.1:0-5841 GCA_964476225.1 Candidatus Woesearchaeota archaeon
AATTGTTGTTTATTTTCTTAATTTTAATTATATAATTTTATCGACGGAAATTATTTTTTTATCGTCGCTGATTCTCGGTGAAAAATTTGCAGAAAGATTTATAAACCATTTTTTTGATATGTAAAGTTACGATGGAAAAATTTGTTTATTCGTTTAAGGAGGGAAATAAGGATATGAAGAATCTTCTTGGAGGAAAGGGTGCGAATCTTGCTGAAATGACTAATATCGGTTTGCCGATTCCACAGGGGTTTACGATTTCTACTGAGGCTTGTGACTCTTTTTATAAAAATGGGAAGAAGTTGCTGGAAGATGTTAAGGAGCAGGTGACTGAAAAATTGAGAGAGCTTGAAGAAGAGAGTGGTAAGAAATTGGGGGATGTTAATAATCCTTTGTTGGTTTCTGTTAGGAGTGGTGCGGCTGTGAGTTTGCCCGGGATGATGGATACGGTTTTGAATTTGGGATTGAATGATGAGAGTGTTAAGGGGATGGTTGCACAGACTGGGAATGAGAGATTTGTTTATGATTCTTATAGAAGATTTATTCAGATGTTTGGTGATGTTGTTATGAATGTTCCGCATCATTCTTTTGAAACTGTTTTGGAATCTGTTAAGAAAGAAAAGGGTGTGAGTTTGGATACTGATTTGACTGTTGAAGATTTGAGAAAAGTTATTGAGGGTTACAAGGTTGTGATTCAGGAAAAGGCGGGTAGGATGTTTCCTAATGATGCGAGGGAGCAATTGGATATGGCTATCGATGCTGTTTTTGGTTCTTGGAATAATGATAGGGCGATAATTTATAGAAGGATGAATAATATTCATGGACTTGTTGGGACTGCGGTTAATGTTCAGTCTATGGTTTTTGGGAATAAGGGTGAGAGTTCTGGAACGGGTGTTTGTTTTACTAGAAATCCTTCGACGGGAGAGAATAAGTTTTACGGTGAGTATTTAATGAATGCGCAGGGTGAAGATGTTGTTGCTGGGATTAGAACGCCTTTAACTATGGATTCTTTGAGAGAGCAGAATGAAAATTTGTATAATGAGTTGGTTGATATTCGAAGTAAGTTAGAAAATCATTATAAGGATATGCAGGATATTGAGTTTACGATTGAGGATGGGAAGTTGTATATTTTGCAGACGAGGAATGGGAAGAGGACGGCTGCTGCGGCTGTTAAGATTGCGGTTGATTTGGTTGAAGACGGTTTCTTGGATAAGAATGCTGCTCTTTTGAAAGTTGAAGCTGAATGTTTGGACCAGTTGTTGCATAAGCAATTAGATTCTGAAGATAAAGCTACGAAGATTGCTGTTACTTCGGGTTTGCCTGCATCGCCTGGCGCGGCTGTTGGTAAGGTTGTGTTTAGTGCTGAAGAGGCTCATGATAAAGCTCAAGATGGAGAGAAGGTTATTTTGGTTAGGGTTGAAACTTCGCCTGAGGATATTGAGGGTATGCATGCGGCTGAGGGAATTTTGACTGCTCGTGGTGGTATGACTTCGCACGCGGCTGTTGTTGCTCGAGGAATGGGGAAGTGTTGTGTTGCCGGATGTTCGGATTTGAATATTAGTGAGAGGGAAAGGGTTATCACAGTAAGCAGTAAGCTTGGCAGTGAGGGAGTTACGATTAGAGAGGGAGATGTTATTACTTTGGATGGTTCGACTGGAGAAGTTTTTGTTGGAGCTATTAAATTAGTTGAGCCGGAATTGTCTGGGGATTTTTCTAAGTTGATGGAGTGGGCTGATGAGGTTAGGAAGTTGAATGTTAGAACTAATGCTGATACTCCTGCTGATGCTAGACAGGCTTTGAAATTTGGCGCTGAAGGGATTGGTCTTTGTAGAACTGAACATATGTTTTTTGAGGAATCTAGAATTAAGGCTGTTCGAGAAATGATTTTGGCAGATACTAAGGAAGGTAGGGAGATTGCTCTTGCTAAGATTTTGCCAATGCAGCGGGGAGATTTTAAGGCTTTGTTTGATGTTATGGATGGGAAACCGGTTACGATTAGATTTTTGGATCCGCCATTGCACGAATTTTTGCCGAAGGAAGCGAAGGATATTGAGGAGCTTGCTGGTGAGATGGGACTTTCTGTGGATGAGATTAATAAGAAGATTGAGAGTTTGCATGAGTTTAATCCGATGTTGGGTCATCGAGGGTGCAGACTGGGAATTACTTATCCTGAGATTGCTGCTATGCAGTCTAGGGCGGTGTTTGAGGCTGCGGCTGAGATTGTTAAGGAGGGGAAAAGTATTGTCCCCGAGGTTATGATTCCGTTGGTTGGTAATGTTAAGGAGTTTGAGAATCAGAAAGAAATTGTTGACGCTGTTGCTAAGAAAGTTAAGTCGGAGCAGGGTGTTGATTTTGAGTATAAGGTTGGGACAATGATTGAAGTTCCTCGGGCTGCTTTGACTGCTGATGCTATTGCTGAGAAGGCCGAGTTCTTTTCTTTTGGAACGAACGATTTGACGCAGATGGGGTGTGGGTTTTCTCGAGATGATAGCGGTTCGTTTTTGCCGGAATATATTAAGGCTGGTATTTACAAGAGGGATCCGTTTCAGGCTTTGGACCAGGAAGGTATTGGGCAGTTGGTCAAGATTGCGGTTGATAAGGGTAAATCTGTTAGGCCGGATATTAAGTTGGGAATTTGTGGAGAACATGGAGGCGAGCCGACTTCGGTTGAGTTTTGTCATAAGGTTGGGCTTTCTTATGTGAGCTGTTCACCTTACAGGGTGCCAATCGCGCGTTTAGCTGCGGCACACGCTGCGCTACGAGACCGGAACTGAGGTTCCTGCCAGATCGCTTCGCTGTCAGATCGGGACTTTGTCCCTGTCAGAGCGCCTTCGGCTGTCAGACTGATTTGGGCAACATTTTTTATTTTTATTTTAAATAAGTTTAATAATGTATTATTGCATTGTGAGTTATGTATAACTATAAGAGGTTGAATTTTTATAAGAGGGCTGAGGTTTTGAGTGATGTTGTTTGTAAGTTGACTCGAAGGTTTCCTAAGTTTGAGACTTATGAGATTGGGAGTCAAATGAGGAGGGCTGTGACTAGTATTATTTTTAACATTGCTGAGGGTGGTAGTAAGAAGAGCGTTAAAGATATGGTTTCTTATCTGAGGCATGCGCTGGGGAGTGTTAATGAAGTTGAAGCTCAGGCTAAGAGAATTGTTGGTTTGGGGTATGTTGATGAGATTGGGGGTAAGAAGATTGTTGGGGAATCGCAAGAGATTGGGAAAATGATTAATGGGTTTATTCGGAAGTTGGAAGGATAATTTTAATTTTTAGCGGCGATTTCGTCGTTTCAAGAACCCTCACGTGCAATGGGTTTATTAGGAAGTTTGAAGGGTAAGTTTAAAATATATGATTTCTAAATGTTATTATGATAGGTTGGGCAATCGCACTTATAGTGGCTATAGTTGTTGGATATTTTGTAGGAAAACATTTTACTGAAAAAGCCAAGTTTGGAGACAAGGAAGCAATTTTAAAAGCTGAGTGGGAGAAGAAGGTTGCGAATATAGAGAAAGATTATGAGATAAAATTAGAAAAAGGTAATTCTTTATTGGAGAAAAGAATAGAGGAAAATAAAACTCATTTGGAGAAGTTGGCGAAAGAATGGCAAGTTAAATATATTCGGGACATAGAGGAATTAAAAAAGTTGTTCAAAGAATCTGAGAAAATAATAAGAACTAAATCTGTTTCAAGTTCTAGAAGAAGTTTGGTTGGTAAATTCATTGAAAGATTTATCCCCTTTTTGAAAAATACTCCTTATGAGCCTTCAGATATGCATTTTTTAGGGTCACCAATTGATTATATTGTATTCAAGGGATTACATGAAGATAAGGTTGAAAGAGTTATTTTCGTGGAAGTAAAAACTGGGAAGAGTAAATTAACAAAAAGAGAGAAGAGTTTGAAGGAAGCTATTGAAAAAAGAAAGGTTAGTTGGAAACAAATTAATGTTGATACTGCCGATGAAAATACTCCTGATAAGGAAATGGAAAATGAGGAAACAAGTATAAATGATTTATATGAAACAATAAATCAAAAAGTTTCTTCTGTGAAGAATGAAGTTCCAAATTTTAAAGAACACAAAACAGGCGATGAAGATGATGCGGAAAGTGAAACGGCAACAGGTTTCATTTGTCCTGAATGTGGAAAGTCTTTGTCTTTAGAAGTGAGTGATGAAGATGATTTAGAGGAAGGAATCGAAACTGATTGCCCGCACTGTAAGGAAGAGATAGATCTTTGCGAAGATGATTTGGAATAGTAAGTAACTATTCTGGCTAGAAAATCTTTTGATTCAGTACATCGAATAAACAACATTGAGTAGTTTTTTTAGTGAAAAGAATTTAGGTGAAAAACCTAAGGGAAAGCTTTAAGTAATATTTCAACAATTAATAGAATATAAAGGTAATTATCGATGGCAAAATTACAAAAAATTAAGAGAGCGAATGGTAGCCTAGTTTACAGTGTGAATATACCTCTTGAAATTATCGATGAATTAAAGTGGGAAAAAGGAGATAGGTTAATTTTGGAAAAAGATAATTTAAATAAGGATTCTATAATAATCAATTTGAATAAAGGGAAGAGCAAAATAAAAGGAAAAGACAATACAAAACAGACTGCAGAGAAGATTAAAGAACAATCAAAAACTTATGTTCATCAAACAAATCCAAATTCTGAAGAACTTGTCAAGATTAGACGAGCAGAACTCAAAGAATTGAGAATAAAAGCGGTTAAGGATAGAAGGTATAGACTTGCAAGAGCTGCTGAGAGAAGAGTTATGAGGGACGATAAGATTGATAAGATTAATCTTAAACTTAAAACAATTAAGGATCAAATGACTTATTATAATCGAGTTGGTAAGGTTGAGAGAGATGAGATTGACATTCTTGGAACTATTAACAATTTAATTAAGAATGATGTTGATTCTACCAATAAACTTTAAATACCTAAAATATTATTTGATGTTATGAAATTAATTTTTGTTGGACCTCAGGGATGCGGGAAAGGGACTCAGGCTAAGGTTGTTTGTGAGAAGTTGGGGCTTTGTCATATTTCTACTGGGGACGCGCTTCGCGAGATGTCAGGTGTCGGAGGTCAGGTTACAGAGATTGGGAAGGAGATTAAGTCGTATACTGATGAGGGGAATTTGGTTCCTGATGAATTGATTGTTCGGATTTTGAAGGAGAGGGTTTTGCAGGACGATTGTGATAATGGGTTTATTCTTGATGGGTTTCCGCGGAATGTTGCGCAGGCTGATGAGTTGGATAAGATTATGGATGTCGATAAGGTTATTGAGATTGCGATTTCGGATGATGAGTCTGTTCGTCGGATTAGCGGTCGGAGGAATTGTGGTGAGTGTGGAGCGATTTGGAATGTTAATACTTCGCCTAAACCTGCTGACGCAAGTAAGTGTGATAAGTGTGGTGGGGAGTTGATTCAGAGAGTTGATGATAATGAGGAGTCTTTGAGGAAGAGATTAGAGATTTATCATAGAGATACTGAGCCGATTTTGGAGAGGTATACTTCTGTAAAGGTTGATGGGTCTAAGAGTATTGAGGAAGTTAGTCGAGCGGTGCTCGAGGCAATAGGTAATGGGCAATAGGTACTTGTGAGGGGTTGTTATTTTTGTGATACAATTTCTTATGGATGTTTTTTTAGAAGTGTTAAAAAATAGCACGCGGATGAACGCAGGATGAACGCGGATTTTTCTTTTGAAAGTTTTGGGGTAAGTTTTTTGGGAGTGGTTGTTATTACGGAATTTTACTTTGCGGCGTGTTCACTTCATCCGCAAAGTCGCTACAGCGCTAAAATTCCTGTTTAGTAAGTGCACGAGCGGGAATGGCTTTGG
>CAYYYV010000037.1:0-5831 GCA_964476225.1 Candidatus Woesearchaeota archaeon
GTTGCGAATACTGAAATTAGGAAGAGGAACATTGCGTATAAGTTGCGGATTGGTGATGTTTTGCGGGGTGTGCCGATGATGGACGAGGGGAAGTTTTTGTTTTTGGAATTGGGTTCCCAGTTAGATAGTACCCCATTAGATAAAAATCAAACGGGGCAGGTACATCAAACGGGACAGGGAAAGAAGGTTGTGAGGATTAATATTTTGGCTAATTGTGTTGATAAATATATTCAGGAAGGGGAAAAGCAGTTTGGGTCGTTGACTGTTGATGATGCGTCGGGGCAGTTGAAGTTAAAAGTTTTTGGAGAGGATGTTGAGATGTTTAAGGAGATTATGCAGGGGGATACTTTGCAGATTATTGGAAATATGCGAGAATGGAATGGGGAGCTGTATATTATTCCGGAGGTCGCTAAAAAGGTTGATGCGCGGTGGTTGCTTGTTCGGAAGTTGGAGATTCAGAATGCTAGGAAAGATTTGCCTAGTGCAGAGAAGGGGGATTCGAGTTTGAAGGATTCTATTATGGAGAAGATTAAGGGAGCTGAGGCAGAAGGTGGGGTTGATATTGAGAGTTTGATTATGGATGTTGAGGCGAGTCCGGATGCGATTAATGCTGAGATTAAGAAGTTGTTAGAAGAGGGGTTGGTTTATGAGCCGAGGCCGGGTCGATTACGTTATCTTGGATAACGGAATCTGCTGGATGGTGGGGCGAAAAATTTTTCTTGTGGGGTGGTGGGGCGCTTCGCTTGTGGGTGGTTGCGGTATTTGGGGTAAGTCATGGAGAGGTTCACAATCTTTGATTGTGGAGAGGTTTATGCTTCGCATGGAGAGGTTCAGCTTCGTTGGGGGCTTGGTAGATTGGTTTTAGCCTTGGAGAATTATTTTAAAAATTTAAAGAAAGCCTGGAGCTCCAGGTAACCCATTAATAATCTCTATCTTATCAGAACCATTATATCTTGTTCCGAATTGTCCTATCTGTTCAACATAGCCTAAGGCTCTTCTATTAATTATAACCCTTACTTCTTTTACTTTATCCCATATCCCATCTGCAGTTTCTGGCAAAAAGCTTAATCCTATTCCGTCTTGACAACTATTTTCACCAAATTCTAGAACTACCTTTTTGTCCCAATCTTCCCATCTAAAAGGTTGTTGTAATTGTGCTTCAAGCTTTTGGGTTTTTAATCTTTGTAATTCTTGAGTATCTTTATTGAGATACAGAGCATAATCTTGGCCATCAAATTCTGCTCTCATTTTATAATAACTCCAAGTCTAAGTCTAGGTCGTCGCCGAGCATTGCGTCTTCTTCGTCTTGTACTTTTTTGATTGCTGAACCTATTTCTTTCTTCTTTTTCATATCGACTAAATCGTTTAGGGTTACGTTTGACAAATCTTCTCTTCTCGAGAAGTCGATTTTTCCTTTTTCTAGTTTTTCTTTAAATCCTAAATCTTCTTCTGGAAATTCTTCTGTAGATTCTGGATCTTCTATTTTTCTACGGACGTTTTCTAAAATTTCTTTTTGCTCATCAACTGTTTTTATGAAGCTTATCTGTCTTTTGTGTTCTTTTAGGAGTTTGATTCCGAGGTATGCTTCTATTTTGATGAAGAGGTCTTGGAAATTTTCGGGGAGTCTTCCTTTTTCGATTCCTTGAATTATTTTGGGTTCGACTTGCATTTTTTCTGCTAGTTGTGAGACGCTTAGTTTTTTTCTTCGTCTTGCTATGTTTAGGGTCCAGTAATAATTGTCTAGAACGTCTTCGTGTTGTTGTTTTGGGGCTGGGATTCGGAGTTTTGCGAGGTTGCCTTGTGTGACTGTTTGGTCTTCGCTTATTTCGGTTGCATCATGTGTTCCGGACATTCGCTCCATTCGTTCCCTTACTGTATATCTTTCATCCGCCTTGCTTAGTTGAGATTCTGATGGCTTTTTGATTATTGGGATTCCTTCTTCTTCGGCGCATGCGGCGCAGACCATGACCATTCCGTCTGCTTGGATTCCTTTGAAAAGTTTTACTTCGTCTGATTCTTTTTTACATATTGTGCATCTCATAATTTTATGAAAGAATTGTTATTTTTAAGTAAATATGTGATTGAGTATATTAGTAATAAATCGGGGTTTCTTACAAATTTCCTTTAAGATAGGAGGGTTTGGATTTGGTCTATGTTGGTTAGTTCATATAAGATTTTCTCGTTGTTTATTACAATCGCTGGAAGCTCTGTTACTCCGTACTCATTTATTAACAAGTCTAACGACGTTAAGTTTTGATCTGCTGCAATTGGTAGTAATAATATATTGTCGTTTTGCTTTTTTGCATCGAGTAGTATTTTTGACCAGACATTTTGTGTTGCTTTTTCGTTTATACTTTCGGAGTTATATTCATATAGATAAATTATTAGATTGTAGTTTTCGCATCGATCTAGAGATTTTTGATTGCTTGTCCAAAGTAATGTTCTTAGAAGGTCGTATTTTTTATGGAGGAGTTTCATGCTTTCTGTTAGTTTTCCTGATTCTTCGTATTCTTCCAATGTTTTTGCTTCTTCGTAAATTCTATTTGCAAAATCTATATTGCTTTGCTTGATAACGTCGCAATCGAAGTCGAAGTCTTCCGCTAATCTTGAAGTTGTCATTGCGTCTGTCAGGCTTATTTCTGATTGTATAAACAAATTGTTAATCTCAACTGAATTTGAAGTTTCTATAAGCATGCCCAGAAATAGTCCCGCGAGGAATATTACTATAGTAACTATAAGGGCTTCCCATAGAACGTTTTTTTTACTTTTTAGCATTTTGATTTTTGGTTTGTCTTGTGGCAAAGCCACGCGTTAAATCCTGCACACAATTTGCACCTCGAGAGATAGTCCCAATATATAGGGCTCTCGGAGCGAATCGTGTGTTCACCCTGATGGTTGCTGCGGATTTTAACATTTTACCAGGTATTGTAGCCGCGGAAGTATTTGTAAAAAGATACAATTAGCAACGGTGGGTACATGAGCAAATAGAAAAATGAGTATATAAAGATGTCGCGAATTGGATGGCCAACTATCCTTCCTCCCTCTTTTGAATATGTTAATGCGACAATTGTGTAAGCTAGCCCGAGTGAAAATAGGACTATACCGAATATAAATAAGATACTTGGGTTTAGAGATAAATCTTCCATGGAAACCAGTGCTACTTGGGCGGCTACGGAATATTTGGCGATTAGGAATTTTACCATGATATATTTTGTTAGACGATATCCTAGGAAGACTAAACCAGTGAGTCCGAGAAACCAAGATAGTATGAAGAATGGCATTATAAAAAAGCCGAGCATTCCGGTTTCTAGGAATTTTTTTCTGTATTTTGCAACTGTTTGAATTCCTCCAACGTTCCATCTTATTCTTTGGTGGAACCATGTCTTGATTGTTTTTGGTACGTAAGATCTAATGACTGCTGGCATTGACATTTTTACCTTCCATCCTTTTGATACGAGATTCCAAGTTAGTTCAATGTCTTCTGTTAGATTTTCTTCGTCGAAACCTCCCGTTTGGTCGAATGCTTTCTTTCTGTAAATGCTTAATGGTCCGGTTGTTACATATATTGCGTCTAGGAATTCTAGTAGTTTTCTTGTGAATGCGATTATTTTAAATTCTATTGCTTGGATTCTTGTTAAATAATTTTTTGGACTGTTTACGAAAACTCGAGAAGTTACTCCTCCTACTTTTGTGTCGTTGAATACTCCCACCATCTTGGATATTGCGTTTTTGTTTGGTAATGAATCTGCGTCGCTGAAACCTATTAATTCGGTTTTAACATATTTTATTCCGAAGTTTTTTGCTCCAGATGCTCTGCCTGTATTCTTTGGTGTTTGTAGGGCTATTACTCTAGGATATTTTTTGGCGTATTTTTTTATTATCTCATAAGAATTGTCTGTGCTGCAGTCGTCTACTACTATTAATTTTTTTAGTCCCTTGTAGTCTGATGCTAGAAATGCTTCTATGTTTTTGGCTATACTTTTTTCTTCGTTAAAGCATGGTATAATTATGCTTAGTGATCTGATTTTGTCTGGCTTGATTATTTCGTAAATGTATTTTCGATTTTGGAGATATGTCATGACGTATATCATTAGGAAGTAGAATGCTACGAATGTGTAGATAAAATATAGGATTGTTAAGAATTCCATTATTCGTCCTCTGATTTTTCTTTAGGTTCTTTTTGATGTACGTTGAAATACTCGTAGAATTCTTCAGAAAGTGAAAGGTCTAAGGTGTGGCCGACTCTTTTTGCTATTACTAATCCTAATTGTCTGAATTTTTTGATGTGGTCGTAGGATTTGTTTCCTCGGATTTTTATTATGACGGATTGTTTGATTGGCTGTTTGTATGCGATGATTGCGAGGGTTTCTTGTTCGGCTTTTGTGAATTCGGAGTTTCCCGTCGCTAGTTTGTTGATTAGGTAATGATATTCTTCTGCGATGTCCATTTTGTAGGCGTTGCTTCTTTGGATTATTCTTAGGACGCCGGAGGAATATTTTTTTAGGAGGCGATGTAGAATTTCTTTTAGCATAATTGGGTTGATGTCCGTTAGCATCATTAGTTCTTGGAGAGTTACAAAACGGCCTGCTATAAAAAGTGCGGCTTCAACTTTTTCTTCGGAATTTTTTTCTTTTGTTTCGAATTCTGTCTCTATTTCTTCGGCTGTTAGCTCTGTTATCAACGGAGGGTTGTTGGTTTTTGGTTTTTGGTTTTTGGTTTCTTGTGTTTCTTCCATGTTAGTCGTGGATTTCAAATCTGAGGATTCCTCCAACTCCTCCTAGATTATCGAATTGTACTCCTTCGGCGGTTTCGTTTGTTACGATATGTATTTCTGTTGAGGATGCTTTTGCTGACTTTTCCAACAATTTTACTTTTTCTCTTGATAAAGATTTTGAAATAATTAATTTATCGACGGCTCCTCGGTTTAATCTGTCTTCGACTTCGGCTTCGCCGTATGAAACTTTGTTTGGTTCTTTTGCTAGTTTCTCAAAAAATAAATCCAAGATTACTCTCTGTTTTGTGATTTCTTGTTCTGCTAAAACGTCTTCGCAACGTTCGACTAATTCTTGGAGTCCGTGCATTCCGGTTCCCCCAATGTCTTTTACTGCGATTACCTTATTTTTTAATTGTGTTACTAGCTGACCTTGAACTAAAAATTCGTCTTTTGTTGGGATTGGTCCGCCGACCAGAATTCCTTTTAGTTTTTTGTTATCCCAAAAATGGTTTTTCATTGCTTCTGCCACTCGCTTGAAGAATTCTTTTGCTGCGCTTTCTCTGATACGTGCGAACCTTTGGGCTGATTGTCCACCGCATTTTGTCTTTCCTGGAATACCCGAGGTCATGTTTTGTAATTGTTTTATGTGCTTGCCGTCTAGCATTCCTATTGTTGCTTCGTTTCGTTCGATTATTAAAAGGCCGTATACTTCGTCTGTTTCTAGCATTTCCTTGAGTGGTTCGAGAACGAATGTTTGGTCGCATCTGTAGATTTTAATTTTTAATTTTTTGGGAGGTTCGATTGCCCAGACTTCTAGGGATTCTCTTCCGTCTTTTAATGTGACGTTTCCGGAATAAACGGCTAAACCGTTTGTTGGAGTTCTTTTAATTTCTTTTAATTTTCGGATTGCTCTTTCTAAGGCATTGATTACGTTTTTTCTTGTGCCTGAAGATTTGATGTTTGTAGCTGTTCCTTTCTCGTCTTCGAGTTGTTTTGTTGTTTGGGTTAATGTGGCTCCAGCTGGGATAAGGACAGTTATTAGTTCTGTGTGTCGTCCTCTATAACTTTCGAGCTCTTCAACGAGGGCTTCTAATTCGTATTTTTGTGCTTCGTTCAT
>CAYYYV010000038.1:0-5803 GCA_964476225.1 Candidatus Woesearchaeota archaeon
TGAATTGTTGAAGTTGAGAAAGAAGATTAAAATTAAAGATGGGTTGCCGTTTGTTCCGGCGTTTTTGATTGCGTCTTTAGGTTATGTGTTTTTGAGGGGATGGTTTTTGGGGATGTTTGGGGTTTGATAATTAAGGTATTCGTGGTTTGAGTTTTGGGATTTCTTCTTCTGTTATTTCTTCTACTATTTCTTCAGGTGTGTTTTTTATTTCTGGACCTTCTTCTTCTGTTATTTCTTTTTGTAAGGATTCTAGTTCCTCTTCGGTTGCTTGTTTTTTTTCTGTTTCATCGCCGTAGATTGGCGTTAATTCTATTAGTGGGTGGTCCATTATGCTTGTCTCTTTTGATTCGACTGCTTTGGGGCTGAACTTTTCTTTTAGTTTTTCTGAAACTTCTTTTGCGAGTTCTTTTGTAGCTTCGGAAATTCCATCCTTGTGGTCTATTGGAATTATTAGAGAATGCCCCTTGCTAAGTGGATTTATTTCAAGGATTGCAATGTTTGAGTCGTTTTCTGCTATTTTGTAGGATTTGTTTTCACCTTTAGCTATTGAGCAAAGAATACATTGTCCGTTCAGGTGTGTTAGTTTGTTCTGTTCTACAAAATTTTCAACTTGTTCGTTTGTCATAGAATTAATTTGTTCTTTGATTTGTTTTCTTTTGTCTTCTGGGAAATTTTCTAGTTGTCCTAATAAATGTTCTTTTATTTTTGTTGCGTCTTCGTCTGTGAATGCCACTGTTATTAGAACGGCTTCGCCTGTAGAACGGCTTCGCCTGTAGAACGGCTTCGGCTGTAGAACGCCGTGCTGTAGAGTAGTTTATTTTGTTTCATGCTTGTTAGAAAGAAGTGCGAGTTATAAACTTTTAGAATTATAAACCTTATCCTATGACTCTTCGGTAGTCTATTAGTTCGACAGAAGATATGCCTTCAATTTCGCTAAGTGCTTTTTCTACTGCTTCAGATTCTTCGTCTTCTGAAAGTGCCATTGTTATTATGAGTGCTTTAAGCCCGAATGCAATTGGTTCTTCTTTTGCTTCGCTGAAAACTCCGGATTCGAATGATTCTACTTTTGATTTGATTTCTGTTTTAAGTGTTTCTAGATCTGTGTCTACAGTTTCTGGCATTATTTTGAATTGAATTCCTGCTGTTGCCATTTTATTTGAGATTGAGAATATATTCTTTTAATTTCGGATGAAAAGAGGTTGTGAAATATGATTCTAGTTCTTCGGGGTTTACCCATTTAAGTTCTGTGAATTTTTCTCCAGGGATTTCTTTTCCGCCAATTTTTTCGCATAGGTAGTATATTGAAAGGAATTCTTTTTTTTCAGGATATGTTTTTGCGAATATTGCTCCGAGGCTTTCTATTTCTATTCCGGTTTTTTTCTTTATTTCTTTTTTTAAATAGTTCTCTAATTCTTCTTTGTATCCAGGTCTTCCTCCTGGGAAGCCCCATCCCAGTTCTTTAATATGTGGATCATTTTCTCTTTTCCCAATAAGTATTTTTCTTTTTTCTGTGTCAAAAATAATTCCGATGACATTGACTAAAAAAAGTCCCCTGTCTAAATTTTTCCAATTTTGTTGGTTTTCTTCTGACATTTTAAGGTCCCCTATATTCACACTTTGGGCATTTATATTCGATTGATAGATTTCGGCACTTGTCGCATCTGAGGATTTCTTCTCCGCATTTCGGACAGGGGAATTTTACGCTTTTTGACGTTTCTTTGTTACAGCTTATGCACTTCATAGTAATTTGTTTGGGGTTTGGTTTATAAATATTGCTATGCAATTTTCTAAACGTATTTTGTTTTGGTTTACCCTGTAGGTACTTCTGGTGAAGCATAAATATTGCTATAGTGTTAATCCCAATAATACTTAAATAGGGAGCAGTCTTTTTTTATTAGATGATAAATAAACTTGGAGGCAGAAGAGAAAGATAGTCTTGTGGCAAAGCCATGCGGGACTAAAAATCTTCGATTTTTACTAGATGATATATAAATTGCTAAAGCAGAAGAGAAAGATTGTCTTGTTTTTCCAGAGGAAAAACGCGGGATCAAAAAGTCCGGAGGATTTTTGCTAATGCAGAATTATGATTTACTTATTGAGAGGATTGCGAAGGCGGCTGGGATTGAGTTGGCTGAGGTTGAGCGGAAAGTTGAGGCTAAGAAAGCTAAGTTGTCGGGGCTGATTTCTAAGGAGGGTGCGGCTCAGATTATTGCGGCGGAGCTTGGGATTAGTTTTGAGGATCAGGATTTGAAAATTAGTGAGTTGATGGCTGGGATGCGGAAGGTGAATGTTGTTGGTAAGATTATTAATATTTTTCCGGTTCGGGAGTTTGAGAAGAATGGTCGTTCTGGCAAGGTTGCTAATTTTGTTTTGGCGGACGATACAGGGAGTACGAGGATTGTTCTTTGGGATGTTAATCATATTGAGCTGATTGAGAATGAGGCGCTTAAGGTTGGAGATGTTGTTGAGATTAAAAATGGTGCTACGAGGGATTCGGAAATTCATCTTTCTAGTTTTAGTGAGTTGAAGAAGAGTTCTGTTGTTATGGAGAATGTTAAGACGGGGGCTGTTGTTAATGAGGGAAGTTTGGAAGAGGCGAGGCAGGGGCAGAATATTAAGGTTCGAGGGGTTGTTGTTCAGGTTTTTCAGCCGCGATTTTATTCGGTTTGTCCGGAATGTAATAAGAAAGTGATTCCTGAGGGCGAAGGTTTTAAATGTGCTGAGCATGGTTCGGTTGTTGCTCCTAAAGATAGAGCGATTTTGAATTTTGTGATTGATGATGGGACTGAGACGATGAGGGTTGTTGTGTTTAGCGACCAGATTAATGCTATGATTCCCGAGGAGGACTTGAAGGATGAGAAGAAGGCTGGTGTTTTTAGGGATGATTTGATGGGGTCTGAGATTTATTTGTCTGGAAGGGTTCAGAGGAATTCGTTATTTAATAATTTAGAGATTGTTGCTGCTGGGGTTGAAAAGGTTGATGTTGAGTTGCTTATACAAGAGTTAGATAAGAAAGAATAAAAATGCTGTCTTATATATTGTAGGATGTTATTTAGAACTCATATTGTTTTTTCGTTGGCGGTTTATTTTTTGCTTAGTTATTATGTTGCGATGCCGTTTTATGTTGCGATTTTTGTTTTGTTGGCTACGGTTTTTGTTGATGTTGATGTTGGGAGTAGTAAGTTTGGGAATCATTGGTATTTTCGGCCGTTGCAATGGTTTACTCGGCATCGGGGTATTTTGCATAGCTTGGTTGTTGGGTTGTTGTTATCTCTTATATTAGGGAGTGTGAGTTTGTGGGCGGGTTTTGGTTTTTTTGTTGGATATGTTTCGCATTTGTTTTTGGATTGTTTGACTGTGAGTGGAGTTAGATTATTTTGGCCTTTGAAATTTAAGGTTAGGGGTTTTGTGAAGAGTGGGGGTATTATTGAGCAAGTTGTTTTTGTATTAATTTTAATTCTTATTGCTTTATACTTCGTTGGACGAACCCTCGCGTATTGGTAATACGCCACGGAACCGTCCGCCTCGTCTAAATCTAATAAGAATTAAAATTGTTATTTTTGAGAGATATTGGATTGGTTGTTTTGTATTATATAAATGCTTATTAAGGGAGGGGGATTTTGTTTGGTATGGTTACAAAAGAGGATGTTGACGATATTAAGGAGGCTGTTTCTGGGGAAGAAGTTGAGGAGGTGAAGAAGAAGGCGTCTAAGAAAGATGATGAGCCTAAATTGATTGATATTCCGGGTGTTGGTCCGGGTGCTGTTGCGAAGTTGGAGGCTGCTGGTATTTATGAGTTGATGGGGTTGGCGGTTTTGACACCTTCGGGTTTGAGTGAGCTTGCTGGGATGAGTGAAACTGTTGCTAGGAAAGCGATTCAGGCTGCGAGGAAGATGATGGATATGGGTTTTGTTGATGGATTGGCTCATGAGGAGAAGAGAAAAGAGTTGTTTTATATTACTACGGGTTCTAAGAATTTAGATAACCTTCTGGGTGGAAAAGGGATTCAGACGAAGGCGATTACTGAAGCCTTCGGGGCTTTTGGTTCCGGAAAGACTCAGCTTGCTTTGTCTTTGGCTGTTGGTGTTCAGTTGCCCGTTGAGAGTGGTGGGGCGAATGGGAAGGCGGTTTATATTGATACAGAAGGAACTTTTAGGCCGGAGAGGGTTAGGCAGTTTGCTGAGGGTATAGGCGCGAATCCGGATAAGGTTTTGAAAAATATTTTGGTTGCTCGAGCTTTTAATTCTGACCATCAAATGTTGTTGCTTGAGAGGGTTGCTGAGTTAATTAAGGAGGGTGAGCCGATTCGTTTAATGATTATTGATTCTTTGACGGCGCATTTTAGGGCGGAGTATTCTGGTCGTGGGCAGTTGGCTGATAGACAGCAGAGGTTGAATAGATATTTGCATAATATGATGAAAATTGCTGAGCAGAACAATATTGCAATTTATGTTACTAATCAAGTTATGAGTGACCCTGCTCAGATGTTTGGGGACCCGACGAAAGCGATTGGTGGGAATATTGTTGGGCATGCATGTACATATAGGATGTATTTGCGTCGAGGGAAAAAAGATTCTAGGATTTGTAAGTTGATAGATAGTCCGGATTTGCCAGATGATGCGACGGCGTTTATGATTGAGACGAGTGGGTTGAAGGATGTTGAATTGTAAGATGGTATTTCTTTATGATATTTGGGCGCTATTGATTATAGGAATAGTTCTTATGATTACCTTTTTAGTTTTATATCCATTATATTTGGATTATAAAAAAATGAAGGGTAATGCTAGAAAAATTTCTGGAGAAATTCTTCAGGGCATAGGCATAGGTTTGTTGGTTGGAGCAGGACTCAAATATGGAATACTTGATTTTCTTTATTGGGCAGTTCTTTTAATAAGTTTATTTTTAATTGTTATTGGGACTAGAATGAAGTATGATGATAAATAATTTTATTAATTTCTTCCATGCAAAATTGCACCATCTGCGGACGGTGCATTTCGCATGGAGGTGTAAGTTTTATTAAGGTGTGTTTATTGATATTTATATGGAAATAAATTGGAAATATGTTTTTATTATTTTTATTATTTTTCTAGTTGTCTTATTGATTGTTTTAAGCAAGATACCAGTGGAAGATTATTCAACCGGGACATCGGATGAGCAAGGATGTTATTTGTCTTGCGAAAATAGTTTATATGAATATTATCCAGATGATGGTAGGGGATATAATCAGTGTGTTTGTAATGTTTCTCTTTTGGGTAAAATAAGAAATTGGATTTTTAATAAGTAGCGATGGAATCGAATAAGAAGTCTTCGGAGTTTAATTTTTTGGAGGCGGCTTTGGTGAAGCGGACTGAGTTGTTTAGGGATTGTATTAATATTGTTGTTGGTAAGGGGAATGAGGATGCTGATATACTTTTTGTAGGTGAAGCTCCCGGGAAGAACGAGGATGAGCAGGGGATTCCGTTTTGTGGGGCTGCTGGGAAGAATTTGGATAAGCTGTTGGCGAATGTTGGTTTGAGTTTAGATGATGTTTATGTTGCGAATATTTTGAAGTGTCGGCCGCCTTTGAATAGGGATCCGTTGCCTGATGAGATTAGGGCGCATACGCCTTGGTTGTTGAAGCAGATTAAGGATATGAAGCCTCGAGTGGTATGTAGTTTGGGGAATTATGCGACGAAGTTTTTTTTGGCGTTGGGGGATGTTGATTTGATGAAGGGGCAGCCTGGGATTAGTTCTGTTCATGGGGTTGTTAGGGATATTGAGATCCCATTAGATAGCGAGCATCAAACGGGACAGGTTTTGAAGA
>CAYYYV010000039.1:0-5802 GCA_964476225.1 Candidatus Woesearchaeota archaeon
AGATAGTTGTGGTTTAATGAATGTTTTGAGAATTGTTTTTCTTGTGCGATATTAATAGTTTGCTTATAAACGTTTTGGGTAAAAATGTCAATACAGAAAGCCTTTTAAGTGGTTTTTTAGTTTTTTTGTTATGGTTAAGACTAAGGAGAAAACCAGTTCAGAGGATGATGAGCCTGGGGGCGACAGGTGTATTTTTAATTTTAAATTGAGTATTATTCCCGAGATATTTTCTGAAATTTGTTCTATATTCACTTATAAAAAAAGTCCTAGTGTAACTTTAATTATTCCTGCATATAATGAGGCGCCTAGGATTGGGAAAGTAATAAAGCAAGCGCAACAGGTCAAAGAAATTAACGAGATAATAGTCGTCGATGATGGAAGTAAAGATGATACTGGTAAAATTGCTAAAGATCTTGGGGTTGAAGTTATAAGGCATCATAAGAATATGGGGAAGGGTGAGGCTATAGGAACTGGAATTGCTCATGCAAAAAAAGATATTTTGCTTTTTCTTGATGCGGATTTATCTAATATAACACCCGAAAAAATTAAAATGCTTATTCTTCCGATTTTAAAAGGCAAAGCTGATTTCGTTAAAGCCTCGTTTGGTTTGGCCAGGGGAAGAGTAACCGAATTCGCAATTAAACCTATTATGAAAGTTTTGTATCCTAATGAAAAATTTAATCAACCAATCAGTGGACAATTTGCCGGTAGAAGAAAGTTTTTTGAAAATATTAAAATTGAACCGAATTGGGGAATTGATATTTCTATTTTACTAGATGCAATTGGAAATAAGGAAAGAATTGTGGAGGTGGATTTAGGAGAATTGAAGCACAAAGCTCGACCCGCGGATGAAAAAGCTGTAATGTCCGAACAAGTTATGGAGACTATCTTAAAAAAATCTGGGCATCTGTGTAGTGAACATGCGATGATTGTTTTTAGTGACAAAACCGTTTTTAGTCCTATATTTTCAAAAAAAGTCTTAAGATTTTTGGAGATACTTAAGGGTAAAAAAATCAAAATTGTTATTTTAAGTGAGAAAAAAGTCAATAAAAAATATAGAGAGTTTTTTGACGAAGTTAAAATTATTAAAAGTGACTATTCTGGTAAGAAAATTGTTTCTATTCTTAGGGGTATTGTGAAAAAGGATGGACTTAATATGAAAAATGTTGTAATTGCTGCTAATAGAAATAATTTTGATGTCGTTGCGGGGAAAGTTGGACTTGCCTATTGTTTTAGTAATTCTAGTAAAAAGTTAAAAGAAAAATGTGAGGTTGTTTCTAGTCTCGCTGAGATTTTGATGTATTTAAAATAATGGTTAATATAATGATTTTGACTTGGCTATTCCCGCCGAGCACCGGTGGTATAGAGACCAATACTTATCGTCTTGCTAAAAGTATGTCTAAGAAAAATAATGTTTCTGTTTTTACTGTTGGGAGACATTATAATAAGGAAGAAGAAGAACCATTCAAAATTTTTAGATCGAAAAGGATGGATCCTTCAAAATTACAATCTAAAGATCGTTTGATTTTGTCTGATGATATGAAAAAAGTTTTAGAAAATGAAAAAATTGATGTAGTTCTTTCACATAATCTTTCATGTCTTCCAACAATGTTTTCTAAAACCTTAATTCGAACCGTTAAAGAAAAAAATATCCCGATGATTGAATTCTGTGGGGATGCCAGATATAAAAGTTTGAATAAAAAGTTAACTAAGGAATTTCGTCAAGTCTTAGCAGTTAGTAATTTTGTTAGAAAAAGATTAATTGAGATTGGATATGATAGCAAGAGAGTTAAAACTTTTCATACGGGTGTCCCTACTGGATTGTTTGATAGTAATAAATATGATAAAGTGGAATGTAAAAAAGAATTTGGGTTTCCGAAGAATAAAAAAATTATCCTTTTTCCATCAAGATCTATTCGTGGAAATGGACAGTTCAATAGGCAAAAAGGATTTTTCACTGTTCTTAATTCTATAAAAAATATAAAAAAGAATGCTAAAGATGATTTTGCGATTGTTTTTCCCGCTGTTGTTGGGAGAAAGGATAAAAATATTAAAGGAAAGAAAAATCTTGCGAAACTGAAATTGCGAATAAAGAAGGAGGGGATTGCTGAAAATGTTATTTTTATTAACAAGCGCATCTCTTTAGAGGAAATGCCTTCTTTGTATAAAAGTGCTGATATTGTTGTAACTCCTTCTGTTAACGAGGCACTT
This sequence comes from Candidatus Woesearchaeota archaeon, assembly GCA_964476225.1. Taxonomy (GTDB): domain Archaea; phylum Nanobdellota; class Nanobdellia; order Pacearchaeales; family GW2011-AR1; genus JAGVXH01. The sequence continues at coordinate 2,212 of CAYYYV010000039.1, forward strand.
GGTATGGTCTTTTTGGAATCTTTATCAATGGGTGTTCCGGCTATTGGTGCAAAAAGTGGTGGAATTCCAGAGTCTATTGTAAATGGGAAAACTGGATTTGTTATTAAACCTGGAGATAGCAAGGATTTGTCAAAAAAAATTATTAAATTATTAAATAATGAAAAACTAAGAAAGAAAATGGGAAAGGCGTCTCGTACACGAGCTTTGAAAGTCTTTAGTTATGAAAAAATGATTAAGAAATTGGAAAAAATAATTAGGAAGACTATAAAATGATCTATTTAGTAAAGCATCCCGAAACTGAAAATAATGTTGCCGAGAAGCTTACTGGTTGGCAAAAAAGTGAATATACCGAAAAGGGAAAGAATCAATTTAAAAAAATTGTTAAATATTTTGAAGATAAGGACCTCAATGTCTTTTCTAGCGACTTACCTCGAGCACTTATGCTTGGTAATAAAATTGCATCTGTGGTTTGTGGTGGCATCGTTGTTGATAAGTCCTTAAGAGAACAAAACTTTAAAGAAACTCTCCCTAAGAGTTCTTTTGAAAATAAAAAGGCTTTCAGAAAAAGGGTTTTCGATTGGATTGATGAAAATAAAATGAATGGTACTGTGATTGTTTCACACTCAGGAACGATTGTGGAAATTATTTTAAATTTATTAGGAAGTGACTCATTAAAGCATATTGATGCTCCTCGTGATGTAATTTTTAAAATAGAAACCATTAAAAATGAAAATAAACTCTCTGTTATACAGACATAATGGTACTAGATAATTTAATAACTGGTAATATTGGGACTGCTGAGATAATTAAGGTTGCTGTTATTATTTTTCTAGGAATTATTTTAGGTTGGTTTTCCAAATATTTTATTAAAAAAATTGCGAAAAATGTTGTTTATCCTGGAGTTAGAAGAGAATCTCCAAAATCGTATAAAAGAACTGTCTCTGGTGTAAACCTTAGTGCCGAAATTGTTCAATGGGCTGTTATTCTTGTTTTTATTTTCCAAGGGTTAGCTATTTTGAATATATCATTATTTGGGGAAATATTAAATAATGCCGCTGTTTTTATTCCGAAGATTGCCATAGCGGTTATTATTTTTATTATAGGTCTTTTGGTAACTGGAATTTTCGCTAGAAATATAGAAAATTCTGATATAATTGGTAATTCTATCTTGGCAAAGATATTTACTATCGTATTCATTTCGGCTACAATATTATCCGCTTTGGAGATTATAGGTATTAGACTTACTCCATTTCTTTATATTTTTGTTTCTGGTCTTTTTGGAATCTTCCTTGCTATCGCTTTAGCAATTGGAATAGGATTTGGACTTGCATTGAAACCTGAAATAACAAAAATTATTAATTCTTTTAGGAAAAAGTAAATTCTAAAATTAAAAGTTCTTCCATAAATATTTTTTTTCTTGCTACTATTTTATGTTTGAATTTTTTGATTTTGTTCATTGGGGTTAGACTAGAAATGAGGAGTAATATTTTTCCGTTTTTGTTAAGGTGTTTTTTTGCTTGTTTGAGGAATTTGAGTGAGATTTCGTCTCCCTTTTTTCCTCCGGTTGTTGCGAGTTGGGAGGATTTTGGTTCGCGTTTGTCGAAGGGAAGATAGGGTGCGTTGAAGGTTATGAGGTCAAATTTGTTTTTTACTTTTTCAAAAAGATTTGATTTTATTGCTTTGAAATTTTCTTTTTTGAGGAGTTTTACTGCATCGGGATTTATGTCAACTGCAAGGATATTTTTTTTGTCTAAAAATTTTGAGGCGGTCTTTGCGAGAATTCCTGAGCCGGTTCCCATGTCTATGTAGGAATTGATTTTATGTTTAGACAAATATTTTTTTAGAAAATCTGCGAAAAGGTGGGAGTCTTCGGCGGGTTGGTATATCTCCATTAGCCAAACCATCCGCTAATTGTTGACCAGAATATTCCGAGAAGTGCGGCCCCGATAAGAATTAATGCCGCTATTGAGACTAGGATTATTATAAATTTTTTTGATAGATGTTTTTTCTGTCCTGGCATTATTGATGTTGTTCTTGGTGGGGATTGGTTGTTTGCTGTTGGTTTTTGTGCGGCTGGAATTTTTGTTTCGGCTGGAGTTGTAATTGGTTTTTTTATTTGGGTGTTAGTTGCTGGCATTTTTCGGACTGCGCCATCAATCTCGGCTGGTTTATATCCTGCATTTAGAAAACTTTGTTTTGCTTTTGCTAATGTTTCTCCTCTCTCTAATGCATTTTTTAATCCTCCTATAATTTCTTCTTCTCGATTTGGGGTCAGTGGTGCTACAATTTTAAGACACCTCCGTCTTGCATAAGGTGACATTGTTTCCCCAATTTATATCCCAATTCTTTTACTAATTCTGCCATCGGTTTTGTTTTGTCCAATCCTCCGTGAGATGGGATTACGTGTTGTGGATTTACTATTTGCATTATGTCTCTGAGGTCTTCTCTTCCTGCATGACCGGATACATGGGCGTCTCTGAAAATTCTTGGTTTAGATTTTTTTAATCTAGCTTCCATTTTTGCGAATTGTTCTTGATTGACTGGGGTTGGAATTACACTTGAAGAAAATACTATGTTGTCGTCTTTGTTTAGCTTGAAGGGGAGTTGGTGGCGTGAAAGTCTTTCGAGAATTGAACCGGGTTCTCCTTGATGTCCGGTGCATACTATCATGTAATCTTTTCTTCTTCGTTCTACTTTGTGTAGGGTTTTTTCTACCTGCCTACGATATTTAGATATTCTTATATCGTTTAAGAATGGGGCAATTCCTGCGTTTTTTGCGGCGGTTGAATATTTGTCCATGCTTCTTCCCAATAAAACCACTTCTCGATTCAGTTTTTTACCGAACTCTATGATTGATTTTAGTCTGGCGATGTGTGATGAGAAGGTTGTGACTATCATTCCTGCCTTTCGGTTTTGTATTGTTAATAGTACTTCTTCTAATAGTGCTCGTGCGATTTTTTCTGACGGGGTTTTTCTTTCGGAGCCTGAATAAAGTGAATCTACAACAAAACATAATACTCCTTCTTTTGCTATTTCTCTCAATCTTTTGTAATTCGGTTTTAATCCGAGGACGGGGGTGTCGTCGAGTTTGAAATCGTTCGCATATATTATTGCTCCTTTTGGTGTTTGGATTGCAATCATTAGACATTGTGCGGTTGAATGGGTTATGTTTATGAAGTCTATTTTGTATTTTTTGTTTTTGCCTTGAACGTAGAATGTTGTATTTGGTTTTATTGTGTATGTTTTATTTCTTAAAACAATGTCGTTGTCTCGTAATAGGGAACCGAGGACCTCTATCGTGAATGGGGTTCCGTAAATTGGGGCGTTGTATTTGTCTGATAGAAATGGGATTGCTCCGACGTGGTCTAGATGTGCGTGGGATACGAATTGTGCTCGGACCTTGTGTTTGATTTTGTTTATTACAGAATCTTCTGGCACTGCTTTGATTGATTTTAGTCTTCGTTCGGTTAGAACTTTGTCTCTTTCTTGCATTGATACTATTGCTGGGAGGAAGAATCCCTCGTCGAAAATGAATGCGTCTTCCTCGAGTTCTACGACTACCATATTTTTTCCGACTTCTGAGAAACCGCC
>CAYYYV010000040.1:0-5750 GCA_964476225.1 Candidatus Woesearchaeota archaeon
TCATGCGAGCCTACGGATTAATCCCAGCACTATTCGTAACAGCCGGAGCACTCGCCGGACTAACTTTCCTGTTCATGATAACAAAAAAAGGAAAAGCCTACCCCGCAATGCCATATATAAGCACAGGAATTATTTTAGGAATATTAATTTCAAAAATCTTAATCTAACAAACAATCTCTTTATGCGGAAAGACGTAAGGAAGCTTATGTTCACCAAATCCAACAAAAACACCATCACCAAGTCTACAATATTCCAAACGATTTGTAGCATTTTCGCATTCTTCAGGCAAACCATCTCTTTTTATCATTGAAGCATTATAACAAGAAGTAGGTAAAACCAACACTCCATCTTCCCATGACCCAAAATCACGAAAACCCATCACAACCCCCGAAGAACAAGTTTATTAACATTACCAAATAACCCCCACAGTAACATATTCAACATCCTCAAACCGAACTTTCTCATCAGCAATCAAATTATTATCTCCCTTCATAACAAAATAAACCCCATCATCATCAATCCCCTTATCAACAACCCGATGCACAACCAACATCCCTTGCCCCGTTTGATGCCAAAGGCTATCCAACTGGGGACCAAACTTATAACTAACAATATCCCCAACATCAATCTCATCAGCACTCCCCGGCACAACACGTATACCATTCGCCCCCTTATCAAAAACCGGCTTCATACTCCCCGTCCCCGCATAACTCGACAAAGTCGCATTCTCAACCCTCAACACAATCATATCATCAAAAATAATTATATCCTTCTCAGAAACCCAATCATTCGGCGCACTCACCCCGAACCCCGAATACAAAACTCCGAATCCCGACATTGGAACCTCCACGCCCGAATAACTAAACATATAAAACAAACAAGCACAGCTAAAAAAACCCAACAAGAATACCCAAGTATACCGAGCGTAGCGGACTTTCTTAAAGGAGTTGAAACCTGAAGAACCTTGGTTCTTAGGTAGAGTATACCTTAATTTCATGAAAGATAATAGCCAACTTATTATTTAAACCTTGTGCTTTGTAACCCCTACATAAAGACAACATAATGCAAACATTTATAAAAGATTTTTTTGTTCAATAGCAGTAGTAAAATGATAGTAAAACCAGAATTAATAAAAAAATTGAAAGGATACTTCGACCTTAATATCTACGAGACTAAAGTCTGGCTCGCCCTACTCAGCAAAGGTATAAGCTCAGCAGGAGAAATAGCAGAAATCTCAGAAGTCCCACGAAGCCGAACTTATGACGTTCTAGAATCCCTAGAAAAACGCGGATTCGTAATCCAGAAACTCGGAAAACCCGTGAAGTACATCGCAGTAAAACCAGAAATAGTTATTGAAAAATTAAAAAACAACACAACAACTTACGCAGAAGAAAAAATAAAAACACTTTCTAATCTAAAAGATACAACCGAATATAAAGAACTACAAGAACTCCACAAAACAGGAATCGAACCAATCAAAAACCACGAACTTTCAACATCAATCAAAGGACGAAGCAACTTATATTTACAAATGCGTTCTCTAATGGAAAGCGCAGAAAAAACAGTCCACATAACATCCTCAGCATACGAGCTATTAAACAAATTTAAAATGTTCAAAGAAACTTTTACAAAGCTAAACAAAAGAAAAGTAAATATTAAAGTAATGATTGGAGACAGCGAAGAAGAAGCAGCAAAATTATCCAAGAAACTCGGAGTAGAAGTAAAATCAAAACCAATCAACGCAAGATTCGTAATGTCAGACCGAACCGAATTAATCTTCACAATCAAACCAACAAACGTCCACGAAGATTTCGACTACGGCGTCTGGATCAACTCCCCATTCTTCACAAGTTCTCTAGCCTACATGTTTGAAATGGCTTGGAAAGATTAAGATGGCAAAAATTCAAAGAAACCACACACCAGAACAATTTCAATCACCAGTTGGAGAGGTTCTACCATATTGTGATACTCTTGGTGCTTGCGAATAGGAGGATGTGGCTGCTCACTTAATTAATAGGAGTCAAGAAGCAGGCGAATGGGTCACGATGAGTAGAGACGAAATCCGAAGAGTTCTTAGTAGTGGCGCAATAGGTGGTGAAATTCCAAAAGGATTACAAGGAATGATCAACGAAGAATTATTAGAAGAAATCGGTGAAAATGAATTCACATTAACAAATACTGCCCTAGAAAAAATCCACGAACAATACTCCGCAGAACCTCAAACAGGAAACGAAACTTAACTCTACGCCCATCAACAACACAAAGTACCCCAATCACATCTTCCCAAAAAAACTTCCTAATCAACCCGCTAAAACTATTTACAAACCACCAAGCCCCGGCGCAAAGCGCCTACCATCGGTCGCAAAGCGGCCTACCATCGCGACAAAGTCGCTACCATCGAAAACAAGATTTTCTACCATCGGCGCAAAGCGCCTCGTCAAAGAACATCACTCTTCGTAACCAGCCCACTAAAACCCTTCTTCCCCCGAACCATAACAAAAGGAAATTCTTTCAACAAAGAAACCACACTATTCCTAGAAGTATTATCATTAACCACCGGAGGCGCCTCCCTCATTATCTCACCAACACTCCCGACGCTAAACAACCTATCCATATTATCAACCAACACTCCCTCACTAATCAAACCAACCAACTCCTTACCATCCAAAACCGGCAACTGCGAAATCCCACTCTTCTTCATCTTCTTAACCACCCCACCAACCGCATCACCAACATTACAAAACACAACTTTCCTCTTCATAAAATCCCCAACCTTCGGCTCATTCTCATGCGCCAAAGAATCAAGCACCTCAAAAATTTTCCTAGCAATACTATAACTCGCCTCCGCCCGCCCAGCCTCAATCTTCGCAATCATAGACTGCGAAACCCCACACAACTCAGACAACTCCTTCTGCGTCACCCCGAGAACAAGCCGACGCTTTCTAATTAATTTCAAATCTTCCACAACATAAAGAATAATTCATACTATAAAAATATTCCTATAGGAATATTATAGTCAAAACAATTTATATAGAAAAGAATCCAAAGAAAGACATGAAAAACTATTTATTCACATCAGAAAGTGTAACAGAAGGACACCCCGACAAAATGTGCGACATGATATCCGACGCTATTTTAGACGAATGCCTAAAACAAGACCCCTACTCAAGAGTTGGTGTAGAGGCTTGCACAAAAACAGGAATGGTTTTAATCGCCGGAGAAATCACAACAAAAGCATATGTCGACATCCCAAAAATTGTAAGACAAACTTTGAAAGAAATAGGCTACACAAAATCAAGCCACGGAATTGAACACGAAACCTGCGCAGTTCTAGTTCACTTAGAAGAACAATCCCCAGACATCAGCCAGGGAGTAACCGAAGGAACCGGAGCATTCCAAGAACAAGGAGCCGGCGACCAGGGAATGATGTTCGGATACGCATGCAACGAAACAAAAGAACTAATGCCCCTACCAATTCAACTAGCACACCAACTAACAAAAAGATTAGCACTCGTAAGAAAAATACAAGAAATTCCGTACCTAGGACCAGACGGAAAAAGTCAAGTAACAATAGAATATGAAAACAACAAACCAAAAAGAATCGAAACGATTGTAATCTCAAATCAGCACTCCGAACAAATTGACCAAGAAACATTAAGAAAGGACGTTCTAGAAAAAGTTATCAGACCGATTTGCAAAGAGCTAATGGACGAAAACACAAAAATCTACATCAACCCAACCGGAAGTTTTGTAAGAGGTGGACCATATGCCGACGCTGGATTAACCGGAAGAAAAATAATCGTAGACACTTACGGCGGAATGGGACGACATGGCGGAGGAGCATTCTCCGGGAAAGACCCAACAAAAGTTGACCGAAGTGCAGCCTACGCCGCACGATACATCGCAAAAAATATCGTAGCAGCCGGGTTAGCAGACAAATGCGAAGTCCAACTAGCCTATGCAATCGGAGTCGCTGAACCAGTTAGCATCAACGTAGAAACATTCGGAACCGGGAAAATATCTGAAGAACTTTTATCAGAATTAGTAAGAAAACATTTCCCAACAAAACCCCATGACATTCTAGAACAATTAAATCTCCGAAGACCAATATACAAAAAAACCGCAAGCTACGGACACTTCGGAAGAGAAGACGAAGATTTCACCTGGGAAAAAACCGACAAGGTAGATATTCTAAGACAAGAAGCTGGATTAAACTAATGCGACGACGGACCGCCCGCGGACAATAGAGGAGTTCCTCAGAACTCCGACAAAATATGAGAACATCAGTTCTCCAAATGGCTTCCCTATCCAAATAATATAATCTCTACTTTCTAACATCTCACAAAAGCTTCCCACTCGCACCCATTTCCCCCTCAACCTTCTTAACCAATTCAAAAACAGATTCAACAGAAACTTTTTCCTTATACCACCAGAACTTCCCCTTAACAAAAGCCCTCGAGCCCTTAGCCTTCTTAAAAGCCTTAACAGCATCCTCCAACCCAATCGAAGGACCCCGAACCTCAATATCAGGTTTCTCAACAACAACCAAATACCCCTCAGCACTCTGCCCTCCATCATAATCAAACTCCTTCCTCAAAACCCTCTGTTGCTTCCTCTCAAGCTCCCTAACAAAGAAATTCAAAAGTTTCTTCATCTTCGTCCCAGCAATATCACCCTCCTGCCTATCCGTCTTCAAAGCAACCTTAACAAATCTCCGGCTATTTACTGCCGACTGTTTACTGCCGACTAAAGCGCGAAGCGCTTTGACATCAACAGGCCGCCTCTCAAAATATTCCAAAGAAGGCTTCCTTAAAAACTCGTTCTTAATCTTCAAGAACTTATCAAAAGTCTCAAGACCAAGCCCAGCCGAAACATTACGATACTTATAAGTCGGGTCAATCAAAACAAGCGGTCCCTGCAATTTAGAAGCATTCAACTCCCTCAAAACCTCAGCTTTATTTTTAAAATATTTCAAAGGATCAATAACCCTCTTTCTCCCAACATTCTTCAAAAATTTCAAAAACGAACCAAAATGAATCACCAAAATCTCCAAAGAATATCCACTAAATCCCCGAACATAACTCTCCGCACCATAACATTTCTGAGCCTGACAAAAAGCCTTAGCCAACTTAATCTCATCAGCAATTTTAGGATTTTCCTTAACGGCATCACAAACATATTTCACATGACTCAACGAAACATCCGTAACATTCTCCGCAGTCTCAGGGTCCCTATTCTTCACAACCGGAATAACTTCCAGAATAAAATCGTCGCAAACAATCTGAAAATAATCCCGCGAACCATGGACCCGTTTCAAAACACCAGGCAACTTTGCCCCGTCCGAGGTCGAACCTGAGAGACCGACCACTAGGGGTACACCAGTTGGGTGATCCATTCCCTTAAAAATCTTCTCAAATCCTGAAATATCCTCGCTATAATCAAACACAACAAAAATATCAACATCCTGCTTCCTGCCTTTCCGACCACCGACTCCCGACTCCCGACCACCTTCGGAGAGCAAATCTCTCCGAATCATTGTGCCTTTCGCGAGACTACCCCCAACATAAGCCTTGACCCCCTTAGCCTTCAAAGAAAAAATAAAATCCCTTGCAATCTTATTCATTCTCAAAAGCTCCTCACTAGAAAGCGAAATTCTACCCAATTCCTCAGCTAAAACACTTTTCATACTCATAACATGATTAAATAGAATTAGTTTATTAAGGTTTGGAAGAGAATACCCAAAAATATTT
>CAYYYV010000041.1:0-3977 GCA_964476225.1 Candidatus Woesearchaeota archaeon
AACTAACTCTCAATTGCGTATACTTATACAACCTATTCAAAGTAAACTTAGCCTCGCTGTCCCTTCTCAACTCAATCACAACCCGAACCTTACCCTTAGAAGACTCGTCCCTAATATCAGAAATATCCGGCAACTTCTTATCCCGAACAAGCAACGCAATCTGCTCAACCAAATTCGCCTTATTCACCTGATACGGAATCTCCGTAATAATAATCTTCGTCTTACCCTTAGCCCCTCGAGGTTCTTCAATCGTCGTCTTACCATCAAGCATCAACTGCCCCCTACCCTCCGTATAAATTCTTCGAATCTCCCCGCTAACAGTCCCACCAGTAGGAAAATCGGGAGCCTTAATCGCCGAAATCAATTCAGCATCCTCACATTCAGGATTATCCAAATAAGTCAAAATAGCATCACAAGTATTATTCAAATTATGAGGAGGAATATTAGTAGCCATACCAACCGCAATCCCAGAAGCACCATTCAAAAACAAATTAGGAATCCGCCCAGGCAAAACAATCGGTTCTTCGGCAGTGTTAGAATAATTCGGCATCATCTCAACCGTATTCTTATCAACATCCATCAAAAGCTCCATAGTAATCTTCTCCATCTTAGCCTCGGTATACCTATAAGCCGCCGCGCTATCCCCATCCATAGAACCAAAATTACCCTGACCAACAACCAACGGATACCTCAAAGACCAACTCTGAGCCATACGAACCATAGCATCATAAATAGAAGCATCACCATGAGGATGATATTTCCCCATTGTATCACCAACAATCGCCGCCGACTTTTTCGTCTGCTTATTATAATAAACTCCGGCCTCATTCATAGCCCAAATAATCCTACGATGAACTGGCTTCAAACCATCCTCCGCCGACGGCAAAGCCCGAGCAACAATAACCGACATCGCATAATTCAAATAAGCCTCACGCATTTCACCAGAAATCTCCGCATCAATCAAATCCTTAGCCTTAACCAAAGATTTCATCTCTTCCCTTTTCCGAGCAAACTCATCAGCTTCTCGCTCCGCTTCATCCATACCCTCAATATTCTGAACATCCTTCGTCTCTGATACCTCTCCATCTGGCGTCATCATTTTTTTGCCTCCATTTTAGAAAGCTCTTTCTTACTCACAGTCAAAACCGGAAAACTCGGCATCTCAGTTCCACACTTCCCACATTTTACCTTAGGAATAACGCCAAACAAATTCCAAGCTCCAAAAACATATTTCACATCAGTAGACTTACATTTCGGACAAAACTTAACTGTTATTTCTTCCTTCGCCATCATAAATCCACCTCCGCCTTATCAGCATTCTCTTCTATAAAAGCCCTTCGCGGTGCAACCGCATCTCCCATCAACAAACTAAATGTCTCATCAGCCTCGACAGCATCCTCAATAGAAACCTGCTTCAATCTCCGAGTCTTAGGATTCATAGTCGTGTCCCAAAGCTGCTCATCATTCATTTCACCAAGACCCTTAAACCGACTAATCTCAGCCTTCCCACCAAGCTCCGCCAATTTCTTTTTCAACTCATCATTATTATAAACATAATATTCCTTCGACCCTTTCTTAATCTTAAAAAACGGAGCAACCGCAACAAAAATATGCCCAGCCTCAACCAACTGAGGAGTATACCTAAAAAACAAGGTCAACATCAAAGCCTTAATATGCTGCCCGTCAACATCCGCATCCGTCATAATTATAATTTTATTATATCTCAACTTCTCAATATCAAAACTATCCCCAACACTCGTCCCCATCGCAGTAATAATATTCGAAATCATTTCACTAGACAACGCTCTAGCCGGATTAGACTTCTCAACATTCAAAATCTTACCACGCAAAGGCAAAATAGCCTGAGTCTCTCTATCTCGCCCACCCTTCGCAGTACCACCAGCCGAATCACCCTCAACAATATAAAGTTCAGTCAATTCTTTTTTACGACTCGAACAATCAGCCAACTTACCAGGCAAACCCGAGCCAACACTCAAAGCATTTTTACGCCTGACCAAATCCTTCGCCTTCTTCGCAGCCTCCCTAGCTTTCAAAGCAGCCGAAGCTTTATTCAAAATAGCTTTCGCAACAGCCGGGTTCTCTTCCAAAAAATCCGTCAAAGCAGAACTAGCCATAGAATCAATAATCCCCTTAATCTCACCATTACCCAACTTAGTTTTAGTCTGCCCCTCAAATTGCGGCTCAGACATTTTCAAAGAAATCACCGCAGTAATCCCCTCACGAACATCATCCCCCGTCAACTTCTGCCCTTTCTTAAAAATCCCCTTCCTAGTCCCATAATCATTAATCACCCTCGTCAAAGCCGACTTCAAACCCGCAACATGCGTCCCGCCCTCAATCGTATTAATCGTATTCACAAACCCCTGAATATTTTCATTATAAGAATCACTATACTGAATCGCAACCTCGGCAATCGTCCCCTTCTCTTCCCTCTTAAAATAAATCGGCTTCGCATGAATCGGCTTCCGTGTCTTATTCAACCACTTAACAAACTCAACCAAACCACCCTCATAATAATAACTATCCGACTTAACCTTACTCTGCCCCGTTTGATGCTTGCTATCCAATGGGGTCCCCCTATTATCAGTAAAAGTAATCTTCAAACCCGCATTCAAAAAACAAGTCTCCCTAAATCGTGTAGCCAAAGTCTTATAATCAAAATCAATCGTAGAAAAAATACTCTCATCCGGAAAAAAAGTAACCTTCGTTCCATGCAACTTAGCATCACATTTCCCAATCACTTTAACATCACCCGTAGGTATACCAATTTTATAATTCTGAGAATAAACCTTCCCGCCCTTCTTGACTTCAACCGTCATGTCCTTAGACAAAGCCGCAACAACAGAAATACCAACACCATGCAAACCTCCCGAAACCGCATAAGCCTTATTATCAAATTTCCCACCCGCATGCAACTTCGTAACAATAATCTCCATGGCCGACTTCTTATAAACCGGATGTGGCTCAACCGGCATACCCCTACCATCGTCCTCAACAGTTACAGAACCATTCTTATCAATTATAACATCAATCTTCGTCGCAACACCCGCCATATGCTCATCAACAGAATTATCCGAGACCTCATAAACCATGTGATGAAGCCCATACTTATCAGTAGAACCAATATACATTCCCGGCCTTTTCCGAACCGCCTCAAGCCCTTCCAAAACTTTAATGTCCTTCGCAGAGTAATTATCTTCAGTCATTTTATTTCCCCTTATACCCTAAAAAAACAAACTTACTTTATAAACATTTAGGTCACAAAAATCAAATTTACCGACGCTGATGAAAAATATTAAAAACTTATTCCTCAAAAAAACTAAATTAAAAATTACTCTTTCTTAGCAGCATACTTCGCCTTCTCAGCCTTAATAACATCACTCTTTCTAACCCACTTAACCTTCTTATTCAACCGCCCCATCTCCATATTCTTCCTACATTTACTAGAACAATAATGCCTCACATCCCCAGACTTCTGAACAACCGTAGTCCCCTTAGGAAACTCATACGAATTTTTACAAAAATTACAAACCGGCATCTTAATCCTTAGACCCCCGACTAACCCTCTTCCCAACTCTTCTAGCCTCAATCTCAGTTTCTCTCAACATCAAAATATCTCTCTTCTTAACTGGCCCTCGAACATTCCGCCTCATAGATTTCCCTCGATTTTTACCTTGCAAAATTTTACACTTAACCTGAGTAATCTCTCCTCTCGTTCCACCTCGACCAAGTTCAGCCTCAACAATTGCCGGAACCGCTCCTTCCTCAGTAAGTTTCTCAGAACCTCTAGACCCACCTGCCTTTTTCTCCTGCGTTTTCTTTACTTCTTGCTTTTTTTCCTTAGCCATTTTATTGTTTCCCCATACAAATGGGTTCATGATACTTTTTCAAAGTTTCTTTTGCCATTTTATTGTTTCCCCATACAAATGGGTTCATGATACTTTTTCAAAGTTTCT
>CAYYYV010000041.1:4077-5611 GCA_964476225.1 Candidatus Woesearchaeota archaeon
TTTGCCATGTTATTGTTTTGTTGTATAATGGTACTTTTCGAGCGCCATGTTATTTATTCAATGCAACCTGAAACCGAAACCCCGAATACCGAAACCCCTAATCGACGAAGTCGATTTTAGCTTCACCAGCCTCAATCACAGCAACCGCCGCAGTTGGCCTATTAATCCCAACCGAAATTCCTAATTTCTCTCGCGAATCAGCTTCAGCAAACTTAATCCCTTTCTCTTCACAAAGAATAGATAAGTGCTGCGTCAATTCCTTCGGATCAACATCAGTCGCAACGACAACCAATTTAGCAACGCCACGCTCAACCGCCTTCGTCACTTCATTAACGCCCTTGTCGACCTTCCCAGTCTTAGCCGCTTTCTCAACAACATCGTATATTTTTATTTCTGCCATATTATTTTAACCAACCGAGAATCTAAACCCTCGCGCCGAAGCGTTCATTGGTATAATTTAAGTGAGATTTTGGTTTATAAAACTATTGGTAAATAAAAACTAAAATAAAATTGGGACAAACCCCACATACTGAATAACATAAGCAACAACAAGCAAAATCCAAGGAAGAAAATAATCCAAAAAAACAATCAGTTTCCTCTTGTCCACATTAAAACCCAGCTTCCCTAAATAATAAGAATAAAATGTCTCGCTCCTTTTAGATGTCTTAAATTGCTTTCTTGTAAGAATACAATCCCCAAGAGTCATAAGTTGAAAATAATAAAGAAAAACAAATACTAAAATAAAATACCAGCTCAATAAAATAGGGGATAGCCAAACACCTAAAATCAAAATAAGATGAACCCAAAAAATTAAACCGAAATCACTTTTCATCACCAACTAACCTCAACATCATCAGTCCTTTCCCTCGGCGCAATATCCACTAATCCCAAATCCCTAATACCTAATCCCTTTTTGTGCATCTTCAACCCCAAATACCCAATCATCCCAGCATTATCAACCAACAAACTCCTATCCGGCACAAACAATTTACATCCCCGCTCCTCACACATTATCTTACACATCTCTTGGAGACGAGAATTACAAGCAACTCCTCCACCCAATAATAATTCCTTCTTCCCAGTATGCGCCAAAGCCCTCTCCGCAGCCTCAACCAACATCGCAAAAACAACCTCCTGCAAAGAATAAGCCAATTGATTCAAATATTCATGGGAGGTCTGAAACGAACGCGTGCAGGTGTCCTCTGGACGGCACGATGAAGTGATGTTTTGCGAAGTATCAGACCGACCCGAAGTTGAACGCTCAACGTTCAGAATATGGTTTTCTGATTCCAGGGAACCTCTTTTTTCAAAAGAGGGAGCCTTATCAATCAAATTCCTAATCTTAGTCTGCAAACCCGAAAACGCAACATCCATCCCCTTAATCGAATACGGCAACTCAATCAACACATCTTTATTCTTGCATTTCTCCGCCAACTTCTCAATCTTAGGACCACCCGGAAACCCAAGCCCCATATAACGAGCAATCGTATCAATAAAATTCCCAACACCCAAATCCAAAGTCTCTCCAAAAACC
>CAYYYV010000042.1:0-5611 GCA_964476225.1 Candidatus Woesearchaeota archaeon
GCGATTTGTATTTTGAAGAGGTTAATGAGAATTGGGGAAAAGTTAGGGGTGGGAAAGCTCACTTCGTGGAAAAGCTCACTAAAGTGGAAAAGCTCACTTCGTGGAAAAGCTCACCTCTGGTGGAGACTTGACTATTTCGTGGACTTGGGAGGATTAAGCGGAAGGGTTAAAAGATATATTTTCTGAATGATTATATGATCCCATTGTCTAATGGTTAGGACGTATCGTTGACTTCGATGAGGCCCAAGTTCAATTCTTGGTGGGATCATTTGTTTCTAGATTATTTATCATAACTTAACAAAGTTGCTCTTGTGGGATTTAATGGCTTTAATCTTGAATATAATGTTTCACCTTTTGAATCAGTTAAGTTATGCGCACAACCACCGACATGAACAATTTTAGCGTCATTATCTTGAGCAAGTTCTATAAGGGTTCTGGCTTCTGTTTCATCTCTTTTCCCAATAAGTTTTCCTCTTGCGGGATTAATTAGTTGTTGTTCTCCAAAAATTGCAGGAATTTCTCCATCATATAACTTTTGTATAATTTGATATATTGCATCGTGTCCTCTGATTACTGAGTTTCGTGAAATTTTATCAAGAGTTATCGGATCTATGTTTTTAAAAAAGAGTTGAAATTGTGATAATGTTTCTTGTCTTAGTCGATTAACCATTCTTATATCATCAATTAAATGCAAAGGAGTATCTGTTTGATTGGAATACTCTCTACATACATCTATTTCATAGTTTGAAGCTGATTTAAGATAATCTTCAAAAAAAGAATATGCCTGTTGGCTAAAACCTTTTTCTTTTATTGTTTGTATGCACATTTCAAGATCCAGATACCAATGTTTATCAAGATAGTCAAGCCATTTCTGACTAGCTTCAACTGTTAGAATTCCAGGTTTTTCAACTTGTAATGCTTTTTTTAATCTTTTGGTACCATTTAATTCATAGTGAATTGTACCTATGAGGTGGATATTTGCCATTTTATTAGTTATTATTTAATGGTATATAAATATTTGGTTTAGATTTTGTTTTTTTAAAAATTAAATATAGTTAGAGATTAACTCTACTTAGTAAGTAAGTTATTAAGTTAGTTAGTTAGAAACTTTTATAAGTGGGAGTTTCTTGTGGGTTTGGATGAAGAAGTATTTGCTTTTGGTAGAGGATGAGGAACTTTGGAAGAAGTTTAAGGAGAGTATACAAAAGGATATTAATAGTGAGATTCTGGAATTAATTAAGGAGAAAATTGGAAAATGAGGAAAATTAATATTAAAGCTTGGAGTTCTGAGGAAAACCAATCATGTTTTTCTCGGCGGAATCCTCGAAAAAAAGGGCAGGTGACGATTTTTATTATAGTTGCGATAGTTATCGTCGGTGGGATAGTTGCTTATTTTGCTTTGAGAGATAGTTTTGGTGAGAGTTTGCCGGAGGATATGAGGCCGGTTTATGATTATTATATTTCTTGTTTGGAGAATACCGTTGGTGAAGGAGTCAGTTTGTTGGGGGAGCAGGGTGGTTATATTGAAACTCCAGACTTTGTTCCAGGTTCTCCGTATATTCCATTTTCTTCTCAGTTGAGTTTTTTTGGGCAGGCGGTTCCTTATTGGATGTATGTTTCTGGTAATAATGTTTTGAAGGAGCAGGTTCCGACGAAGAATGAAATGGAAGTAGAGTTGGCAAATTATGTGAGCGATAGACTTGTTGATTGCGACTTTAGTGATTTTGAGGCAATGGGTTATGATGTTTATGTCGAGGGGGGGAGCGTTTCTTCTAATATAAAGGAGTCGTCTATTGATGTTGATGTTGCTAATAAGATTACGATTTTTAAGGGGGAGCAGTCTGCTTTTGTGACTAGTCATGATTTTTCGGTTTCGAGTAAGTTGGGGAAGTTTTATGATATGGCGCTTGATGTTTATGATTATGAGAAGGAGAATATGTTTTTGGAGTATTATGCTTTGGATGTTATGAGATTGTATGCGCCTGTCGACGGGGTTGAGTTGGGATGTGCTCCGCAGGTTTTTGTTGACGAGGAGATTAGGAAGGATTTGTATGAGGGTCTTGATGCTAATATGAATACGATTAAGCTTAAGGGCGGTTATTATGATTTGTCTTCGCAGGACAGGAATTATTTTGTGAGTGATGTTGGTTTTGATATTGATGAGAATGTGAATATTATGTATAATCCTAATTGGCCGACGAAGATTGAGATTTATGGAGACAGGGTTGTATCTCCTGTTGGAATTCAGCCGGGAATGGCGGCGATGGGCTTTTGTTACGTTCCCTATCATTTGGTTTATGATATTAGTTTCCCGGTTATGATTCAGTTTTATAATAGTGAGGAATTATTCCAATTTCCTATTGCTGTGATTATTGATAATAGTCAGCCGCGGGAGGCGTTGGCTTCTACTTTTGGTGATGTTAGTTTGGAGGATGAGGTTTGTAAATATCAGAATGCCGATCTTTCGGTTTATACTTATGATAGTGAGTTGAATCCGGTTGAGGCTAGATTGCAATTTAAATGTCTTGGTTCGATTTGTGAGATTGGTGAAACGAAAGAGGTTGATGGCGACGCTGTTTTTGAAGGTAGTGCTCCTCAGTGTATAAATGGTTTTGTTGTTGCTAGTGCTGAGGGGTATGCTTCGGGCAAGTATCAGATTTCTACGAATAGCGAGAGTGTTGCTAATGTTCTTTTAAAGAAGGAGTATGAGCTTGGTTTGGATTTGGGTGATATTGGAAGGGGGACTGCTATGATTAGTTTTATGAGTGAGGATTATAGTACTGCGGTTATGTATCCAGAAACTAGAAATATTACGTTGGTTGAGGGAGAATATAATGTGAGTGTTTATGTTTATGAGGGTTCGACTTTGACTCTTGATGGATATAGTGATACGATGTGTGTTGATGTTCCGGTTAGTGGTGTTGGTGGATTGCTTGGTCTTGAAGAGGAGAAATGTTATGATGTTGATGTTCCGGGTATGGATATTGAGATGGCGGTTGTTGGTGGGGGAAGTTCTACGGAGTATATTGCTGAGAGTATGTTGTCTGGTTCGACTGAATTAAATTTGAATGTGCCTTTGTTTAATCGGCCTAATTCGCTTGAGAGTTTGCAAGAGAATTATGCGGCTGTTGATATAGCGACGGTGTTTTTGGAGTTTTCCCATTAGATAGCCTTCGGCATCAAACGGGATAGGCAATATGATTATGGCAGAATATTATGTGTATGTTTTGATATCAGAGAAAGATGGCAACTTTTATGTGGGCTATACACTTAATTTGAAAAAGAGGCTGAGTGATCATAATAATGGCAACGTGAGATCAACTTCACATAGGATTCCTTTACGTTTGATTTATTTTGAGGGTTGTCTAAATCAACAAGATGTGATTCATCGTGAAAAATATTTGAAAACGGCGTGGGGCAAAAGATATATTAAAAATAGAATTAAAAATTATTTGACTTCTTTAGATAGCCTTTGGCATCAAGCGGGACAGGCGGTGGTGGCATGAAGTCACTTGGCTATTTTTTGATGATATTGGTTGTCTTTGGTAGTTTTGCTCCTTTCGCAACTGCGGCATTTACGAATCCGGCTTCGGCGGGATTTACGGGTGGGAATTATGGTTCGATTACAAATACTTATCAGAGTAGTCGGCCGACGTTTAGTGGTTTTTATAGTGGGTCTCTTGATACTTATTGGCCGATTTTGAATAATTTGAAAGAGGACCAATGTGATGCTGTTAGTAGCGATTTTATTATTGGGATTCCTCCTGGAGGATGTTCTCCGATGGTCGTTCGAAGTGATTTGTTGGCTGAGCAGAATGTTCCGGTGTTTTGTCAGTTGTCGGCGATAAGAGTTAATCCTTTGATTGATGTTTCTACGATTAAGAGTATTTCTTTTAAGCAGAAGAATCAGTCTGATGCGATTGCGGGGATTAGTTTTCATCCGGCTCGTGCGGCTGTGAGGAGTTATAGGACTTTGTTGGGAAGTCCGATTGATGAGAATATTGGTTATGTTGTGATTGTTTTGAAACGGCAACCTGATGAGAGAAATTTGGAAGAGGAAATTAGCGGAATGTTGACGGCGACGATTCGGTATGATGCGCAGGGTGCTTTTGGGACTGGACAGGCTGAATATTATTTGGAGCCGATTCCTGATAATGAGTGGACTTTGAGAGCGGCGGATAATTCTTTTTGGGCGGGTAAGGGTTATTTGAGAGTGAAGAATGTTGATGAAGATGAGGCGACGATTGAAGTTTTGACGGGGAAGGACGATGTTTATAGGACGGTGACTTTGAAGGAGGGCGAGACTAGTAGTAGAATTTATTATCCGGGGCAATATTGTACGGCTGCTATGAGTTTGAGATTGAATAAAATTGATAATAGCGAGGATATGGCGAAGATAACTATTGATAATGATGTTTTTTGGGTGAGGAAGGGGAGTAAGCTTCTTGGTGGGAAATGTGTTGTTAAGGATTTGAATGTTTTTCCGGCTGGGAGTGGTAATATTGAAATTAGTTGTTCGGGAAATAGTAGATTTACTTTGATGCTTGGGGACAGTGGAGTTGTTTTGAATAATGGAACTGCAAATATTAGTGTTGGGATTGGGGGGAGTGTGAAGGGAAAGGGTGGAAAGGATTATTATTTGGGATATTATGGGAAGAGTGGCGCTTTGAATGGAACGTTTGTTATTTTGTTTGATAAAAGTTTAAGTGAAGATGATGTGAGTTTGATTACTGGGATTTTTGACGTTGAGGAATTTGATGACGTCAAGAACATGAAGGCTTCGCTTGATAGGGTTTCTAAGTTTAAGGGTAAATATGAGATTGTTGGGGAGGATTTGAGTAAGTATGGCGTCAAGGTTGAGTCGGTTGGGTTTGATAGTGAGGTTGCTGGACATGGTGAGGATAGTTATATTCCTAAATATTTGGGACTATCCAATGATGCAGTTTCGGATTTGGTTGAAATGTTCCCGGCGGAGGAAAAGGAAACTGGGGAATATTGGGGGGAAGAGGCGTTGTATAAGCAGATTATTTTGGCTGGTCTGGCTAAGGATGAGAATATGCAGGTTGATTTGATTAAGAAGTTTTTGGCGGAGTATCCCGGGAGTAAGAGTGTTGAGTATATGAGGGATTTGAAATTGGGTCTTGAGAAGTTTGACCATGCGGGTTCTTCGGCAAATGTTTTTGTGAATAATAATAATTATAATATTCGTGTTGATGGGTTTGCGAGTGGGACTGGGGCGAGTGATTCGGTGACGTTGAGATTTGCGGGAGGGGCTGCTCATGCGGACCTTAAGAGAGGGAGAACTTATGATGTTTTTAAGAATTTTGAAGAGATTGTCGATGTGAAAAAGCAGACGACAGTAGTTCCGCGTTTGGTTATTGTTGATATTGATGGTTCGAGTGCGAAGATTGATTATATTTGGAAAGATAAAGAGAGCGGTAAAACGACTACTTCTTCTGCTACGATTCGAGTTGGGGAGTATGGGAATCTTGGGGGGGTTCCGGTTTCTGTTGTTAATACGGAGGTTCGTGAAGTTGCTTATGTTAGTTTGATTCCTGAGGTTAGGAATACTAAGACTGAGGCGAATTTTACTTTTAATATTGGGATTGAG
>CAYYYV010000043.1:0-5539 GCA_964476225.1 Candidatus Woesearchaeota archaeon
ACTAAAATGACATCACTTGAGGATGCTCGAGTGGGGTCGTGGGCGGTTGGGGCGTGGAAGTTCTCAGACGGGGCGTTGAATATTTTAAACTTTTATCGACGATAAAAGTTTTTTGTTTTCTGGGGAATTGATTATAGTGTTTTCCTTGGGCGCTGAACTTGGTTAGAATGTTTATTTCTTCATCTATCTAGAAAGTTTAAAAAATTATGGAAATAGGTTAAATTAGTTCTCAAAAATTGTATTCATTGATTTGAAAAACTTAGTTGCATTTTTAATAGATTCTTTTGCAGGAATCATGTTTGCTTGTGGCATCTTTTTGTATGTAAATCTTCCCCGTTTTGTTCTTTCTTGGCTGAAAATGTCTAATAATTCTTCAGCCTTTATCTTTACATCAGAATAAATTTCCCCAAGTTCTTTATCAAGTTCTCCAAGAACAATTAACCTTTCAAATTCTTCATAAATCTTTTTATGTTCATTTGGGGCACTAGTTTTGATACCTCTAGAAATCAAATATGCTTTTGCCGAATAAAAAATTGAATAATAACTATGAGTTATTGATCCACTATAGAAAGTGATTTCTTTTGTTAAGCCCAAACTACCTTTTATTTTTTCTTCATTTGATACCTTAAAAATCGTCCGACTAAGAATCAATTCATTTTTTGCCCTATCAAGATATATTTTTACTGTTGGTTCCATTTTTTAGCTAGTTTATAGAATAATTGAGAGTTATTAAATATTAGGTTATGCCTTACAATTTCTTTTCCAACATTTTCTTCCTTAGATTCCAACATCTCTTTAAAGTCGTTTGTTGTAAAAACCTCATAGTCAATATTAGTAAGCTCACCTAGCTTAACAGCTTCTATTTTTGCTCTAATTTCAGGTATCAGTTTTTTGTCTTCAACAATTATTACTACATCTAAATCTGAGTCCTTATTTTGTTTGTTTTTTGCATAACTCCCAAAGATTACCAAAGAATAAGCTGTTGTTAATTCAGTAATTTCTTTTTGAAGCTTATAGAGAACATTCTCGGGGATATCATATAACTCGGTAAAAATTAGTCTAAGGTAAGAAAGAGTAATATTGTTTATCTTAAGATTGTATAATAACATACCTTGGCCCACAGTTTCTATTTCTATTAAATCCTCATCAATACAATTACTTAATGTTCTTTGTATGAAACTATTAGAATTTTGTCCGGACTGTTTCTTTACCTCGCTAAAAGTAAGTTTCTTTCCGAAATTTATTCTAAATATGTCTAATACCTTTAGTTGTTTTTTTGTTAACATAATTTACCTCATTTTGGGTATGTTTATACCTGTTTAAAGGTATTTAAATCTTTTTATGTAGAATTCTTCTAACTTGTCACCCCCGCGTCGTCCGACAAGATTTATAAAATACTTACACCAATCAAGATAAAGCAAACGCAAACGACATCACCTTAGGATGCATGACTGGGGTCGTGGGCGGTTGGGGGCGTCCAGGAATTTTGTGATATTCATGTACAATTTTAAGAAATTTCACCCTAATTAAGCTTATAAGCCCAAAAAATCTGAATATATATGGAAGAAGACGAAGATGATCCGAATCATCAAACAATATGCTTCTTGGGGAATTATCCTCCAAAAGAGTGCGGAATCGCCACATTTACCAAAGATTTATCCTCTGCCATTAACCGAAAATTCTATCCAGAACTTAAATCTCAGATTATTGCTTTGAACGATGACGCAAATATATATAATTATGACCAAAATGTTGTCCTCGAGATAAATAAAGATGATATAGATGATTACATCAGCAAAGCGAAAGAAATTAATGAGAACAATAATATAAAATTAGTCTGTATCCAACATGAATTCGGAATTTTCGGTGGAGAATATGGAGATCATATAATCCCCTTTTTAGAATTAATCGAAAAACCCATCGTAGTAATATTCCATTCAGTTCTACCAAATCCAAACTCTGCCATTAAAAGAATCGTCAACTCTCTCTGCGAGAAAAGTTCTGCAACAGTAATCATGGCAAAAAAAGCAATAGAAATTCTAAAAAATGATTACGGAATTAATGAAGACAAATTATTTTTCATCCCCCACGGAATCCCAAATGTTCCCCTCGTTAGTCCGAGCATCGCAAAAAATAAAATTCATTTTGGAAATAGAACAATTCTCTCATCATTCGGATTATTAAGCCGGGGAAAAGGTATAGAATATATGATTCGAGCACTTCCAAAATTAGTCGAAAAATATCCCGACATTTTATATTTAATAATTGGAGAAACACACCCCATGGTCAAAAAAGAAGAAGGAGAAAAATATCGGAATGAATTAATGAATGAAATTGAAAAATTAGGGCTAAAAAATCATGTGAGGTTCTTCAACAAATTTTTATCGTTACAAGAAATTATAGAATATTTATCAGCAACGGATATTTATGTATGCACAAATTTAGACAAGAACCAAATTGTAAGTGGAACTCTATCATATGCTATGGGTTGCGGAAAGGCTGTTGTTTCTTCTCCAATTGAATATGCAAAAGAAGTTTTATCACAGGATAGAGGAATCGTTGTTGAAGAAAAAAATCCGGATTCATATGCACTAGCGATAAATACCGTATTGTCCAATCCCGATTACAGAAAATCAATTGAGAAAAATGTTTACGCTTATAGCCGGTCAATGACATGGCAAAATGTTGCAATAAGCTATCGGAAATTATTCAACCGAGTTTTAAAACTACAAGATAAAACAATGGAAAATCTTCCAGAGATAAATTTAGATCATTTAATTAGGATGACTGACAATTTTGGGATGACCCAGTTTTGCAATTATTCCGAGCCAGATATAAGTTCAGGATATACCATCGACGACAATTCCCGAGCATTGATTACATCCATATTACACAATAGAATTTACAACTCAATGGAATCGCAAAATCTATCCAAAATCTATTTAAACTTTATTGGACAATGTCAAGATGAAAGCGGAAATTTCAAAAATAATTTCAAAAATGACAATGAGACATTAAACTCTCACAGCGACGATTCATTTGGAAGAGCTATTTGGGCTTTAGGATATGCGACAAATAAATCGGAAGACTTAGAAACTATCCAAAAATCAGAACAATATTTAAAAAAATCATTAAATTTTTTAGATGGAATAAAATCTCCAAGGGCAATAGCTTTCGCAATTATTGGCCTATATCATTATTATCAGAAAAACCCAAATACAGAAATTCTCACATTAATTAAAAAATTAGCAGACTGTCTCGTCCAAAGATACAATCTCGAATGTTCCGAAGATTGGCACTGGTTTGAAAACGTTCTTTCCTACTCTAACTCAAAACTCCCCGAAGCCCTGTATCTTGCTTATGGAATAACTCAAAATAAAGAATATCTCCAGATAGCAGAAAGTTCTCTCAAATTTTTAACCGAATTAATATTCCTCGAAGGAAAAATATGTTTAATCGGCCAAAAGGGTTGGTATAAACAAAACGGAAAAAGAGCCCTTTTTGACCAACAGCCCGTAGATGCCTCATCCCTAGTTAACACATATTTAACTGCATTTTCAATAACGAAAAACGACGAATACTACAAAAATGCAATAGAATCCATCCACTGGTTTTATGGAAATAATCATTTAGAACAAATGATTTATGACGAGACCACAGGAGGCTGTTTTGACGGAATAGGAAAATATGTCCTTAATATGAATCAAGGAGCCGAATCAACACTTTCTCATCTTATTGCTAGATTATTCATTGAAGAATTCAAAAAATTCTCGAAAATTATTTAAGACAACTAAGGAGTTTTTTTAAGCTAACTTCCGCCACGCCAATTTGAGTATCCGCACATCCATAATAAATTTTCAATCTATCTCCCTTAACAGAACATCCCTCTGGAAAAACAACATCATTAATATCCCCCTCTTTTTCCCAAGAATATTTAGGCGAAAACAAAGGTTTTTTTAAACGCGTTATTTCAATCTCAGGTTTTTTTAAATCCAATAATGCAGCTCCAGCATGATAAATCAAAGGCAACCTTTTTCGCCTAAATTTTGGAATGTGTCGAGTAAAATCATTAAACCATCTATGAAAATGATAAGCCATACCGTCCTTTCCAATCAATTCAACTCCATGATAAATTATAAGCCACCCTTTTTTTGTTTTAATGGGAGTAGCTCCCGCCCCAATATGCTCACCTTCCCAATTGTACCTACGATACAAAGAAATCTTATCCTCGCCCTCACTCAAATTTTCAATATAATCCCTCCAAAAATCATCCGACTGTAACTCCTTAAAATTCTTAAACTTAACAATCTGAATATCAGGCAAAAACCGATGCAACATCACAAACTCCCCATTAATCTTCTCAGGAAACAAAACAGCATCCTTATCCCAAAGAGAAACCCTTGACCCCTTAATCTCCTGATTTTTCCATTTATCTCTATATTTTTTTATCCTAACCAATTTTCTAGCCTCTCCAACTGAAATACTCGGACTAATGACTCCTTTCTTTTCCCACTTCACCAAATCCTTAGAAACCGCATAAGCAATCCGCGCGTCCCTCCCATCAAATGCCGTATACAAAATATAATATTTCCGCCCAACCTTCGTCACCCTCGGGTCCTCAATTCCCTTCCGCTCATAACTCTTCGTCGGCTTAAGAATCGGCTTATCAAACCTCTCCAACTTCCCATTAACAACCCGCGCATAACCAATGCTCGAAATCCAATTATCAGCAACCGCCCGATAAAAAATATGCTCAACACCCTTCGAGTCAACAATAACCGAAGGATTCAAAACCGCTCGAGCTTCCCACTTATTTTTCGTTGGACCCATAAGCAATTTTCGTTTAACTTCTATAACCATTTCAATCCTTCAAAATCAAATTTAAAACTTATAACATTCTTACCAAAAACTTTAATCAATTTTGATTTTTCATCTGTAAAAAATAAAATACTCCCACCACCTCCAGACCCACAAACCTTCGCAGCAATCGCACCATTTTTCATACCTTTTTCAATTAAATTTTTCAAACAAGGACCAATAATTCCACGATGTAATTTTTCCCGTTCTCTAGTTTCCTCGTTCATCAATTCCGCAAATTTATACAAATCCTCTTTTTTCAAAGCATTTTTCATCTCTCTAGCAATATTCTTAATTCGAATAAGATTTTTTGTATTCTTTCCTTTTTTCAAATCCTCCATCATAGATTTATTTGTATTCCCAGAAAAATGTGGTTTCCCCGTATAAACTAAAACCAACTTACTCTCAAATTTTTTAATGAAAGTTGGAGACAATTTTAGTTGTTCTAACTTAACCTTATCCCCATTAAACTCAATATAATTAATTCCCCCGAATGCCGCAGCATATTGGTCCTGTTTTCCACCAACCAAACCCATTGACTGTTCAAGAGCATAAACTCCTGCCGCTAAATTCATTCGGTTCTTAAATGAGACCGCACCTTTTTTCTTTAATTTAATTTGACTAATCAACGCCAACCAAACAAGATTCATAACTCCGCTAGTTCCAAGACCACTCGAAGTCG
>CAYYYV010000044.1:0-5492 GCA_964476225.1 Candidatus Woesearchaeota archaeon
ATCCAAAAACTCTAAAATTTTCCTTCGGAACGTTGCACTAAATTTTAGGTCTTCCTATCGTCAGACGAATATAACAGCGATTAAGAGATTACGAAGTCTTGCAGACTTCTCCATCCAAATTCGGTTTTGTGGGTTGCCTCAAAACCGAACTTCTCTTAATCGCGATGTTATGTCTAATTAAAATCACTTTTCTTCCACCCTAACTAAGACGCGCGCTCGATAGCGTCGATATAGGCAGATTTAAAAACCTTATTCTCTTAAATTAATCATGAGGTGTTAGCACCTTAAGATGCTTAATTCTTGAAAAGATTAAAATGAAAATGCCAAAAATCACCATTGGAATACCAATCTATAATGAAAAAGACACACTAAAACAAATGTTAGTTTCTGTATTTCTTGCTCTGAAAAAAATTAACTTAACTTATGAAATATTGCTCTGTTTTAATGGAACCAGTGATGATGGGATGCAAGTTGCAAAAGAAATGAAAAATTATGAACCTAACATTAAAATTCTCGAAAGTGAAGCTGGAAGAACTAAAGCAATGAAAAAGATAATTAATACTGCCAAAGGAGATAAGATTATTTTTTGCGATGCAGATATTATTGTAGAAGAGTATTGTTATTTTAATATATTAAAAAAATTTCAAAATGAGAAAATTATAGCAATTATCGGTAACCCTATCCCTATAGAGAAAAAAGGAATTTTATATCACATTTTGAATGCACGCATGATGAATTTTGGGTCAGAAATTTCTAGAAAACCTATTGATAATTTTAAGCATAAGCCATTTGTGCATGGAAGAATTTTTGCAATTAAAAGAAATTTCTTTATTAATAATTATTTATTTGAAGAAAGATTTGAAAATGCAATTAATGATGATATGTTTATAACACATTTAATAATGTTGCAACATGGCAGAAAGGCAATTGCGCATGAAGAGAATGCTAAAGTTAGATATCTTCCTGTTCAATCTATAAGTTCTTGGTGGAAAAAATGGGTTAGACTATGGGGAGATTTGGATTATCTATACATTCAAAATACAGAATTTAAGGAATTAAAATCCTTGATGAAAACAAAAATAAATTGGAGTCTTATATCTAATAAACCAATATCATCCAAATTCTATTTTATAGCAGAAAGGTGTCTTCATTATTCAGGAAGATTCTATTTTAATATAACTAAAAAAATTTATAGGAGGAAAAGATGCCTAAGATTAAACGAGACAAAGAAGAAATTTCAGATAATTCAATAAAAATGACTGCCGGTCTTTCTTTGACAGAAAGATGCAATCTGAAATGTAAGCATTGCTACATTGGGGAGAAAGATTTATGGTTTAAAAAAGGGTACAAGCCAAAAGAAATTACTGTAGAACAGATAGAAAAATTAATACCAAAACTTCATCAAGCTAATGTTAAGAGAATTAATTTTGGAGGAGGGGAAACTCCATTGCATAAAGATTTTATTTTAATAGCCGAGAAATTAAATAGTGCAGGTTTTGATATAGGGCTAACAACAAATGGAACAACATTTGCGATATACCAAAACTACTTACATTTATTTAATGATATTGGGGTAAGTATAGATTTCCCTGATGAAAGACATTCGACATGGAGAGGTAGAAAAAATGTATTTGAAAAAGCCGTTGAAACATTAGAAAAACTTGTAGATGGCGATGTTAGAACTGAAATGAATACTTGTATTATGAATGCTAATTATGAAACTTTACCTCAATTATATGAACTTGCAAGCGATATTGGGGTAGACATGTGGAGGC
Organism: Candidatus Woesearchaeota archaeon; assembly: GCA_964476225.1. Classification (GTDB taxonomy): domain Archaea; phylum Nanobdellota; class Nanobdellia; order Pacearchaeales; family GW2011-AR1; genus JAGVXH01. The sequence goes on from CAYYYV010000044.1 coordinate 1,776, forward strand.
TAAATAGATTTCATCCATCAAAAAATGACGCACTAAGATTTGGTGCAGATAATTTACCCAAAACAAAAGGATGTAGGATTAATAATAGCTTATCTTGTAGTCCAGAACAACTTAAAGAAGCATTTGAATATTTGGCGAGCGTAACTCCAAAAAATCAAAACTACGCTATCCCTGACCCGCTATTTAGAGCTTATGTAAATGGCAAAGGTGTTGTTAGAGGCAGTCCTTCTGGTAAAATTGCGTTTAGAATTATGTCTGATGGGGGAATAACTCCTAATGTATTTACAGATCAAATCGCAGGAAACATATTTTCAGATGAACTTTCAGAGATAATCAAAGGAAAAGTATTTTTACAATATCAAAGAAGAAATCCAACTGATAAATGTATGGGGTGTGCAAGTTATGATAATTGCGAAGGCGGAGATAAAACAGATGCGTATTTGATTAAAGGAGATATGGATGCTCCAGATCCTTATTGTTTTTTAGATACAAAAAAAAGAAATGATTTTAAGCCAATTAAATTCGAAGACACAAGGTTTGTTCATGAAACATATCTTGGAACGATTTACGTCCCAATTAAAAATGGTTAAGGTAATCACCTTTGAGGGTTCAGATTATTCAGGGAAAACTGCTACGTTAAATCATCTATCAAAGGAATTTGAAGGAAGGAAGGGATATTGTTTTAACGAAGGAGCAGTTTACCCAACTGGATTATCAGCAAGGTTATCCTCAATCTCAAATCAATGCGATTCAGCTGAGAAAGAGTTTCTTTATACAATGGGTTATGTCTTAGATAATATCCAATCAGTAAGAAATCATCCTCAAGACGAAAGAGTATTTTTTCAAGATAGATATTGGTCGAGTGCTGTTGCATATGGAAGATTTTTGAATGGCGATAATTCAATACATAATCATCAGGATTTCAAGTCTTTATTTCTAATTCCTACCTCAACAATTCTTTTTAGCTGTTCTTATCAAGAAAAAATTAATAGAAGTAACATTAGGGGAAGAAAATCTATCATAGATAAATTTTTACTTAATGAATCTTCTAGATTAGTCCAATTGGAAAATGAAATCGAGAGGTCTCTTGAAGGGCTCCCGAATATTTACAGAATAGACACAACTGGGATGCCTATTGAAGATGTAGCTTCAAAGATTAAATCTTATTTAACTGATAATAAAATTATCTAAGAGAAACCTTTAATAAATAGAATAAATAAAATACAATATGGAAAAAAGAACAACAATCAGAATCGGAGTAGTAATCTTAGATGGCTCGAAAGTTTTAACTACAAGAATGCACAGAGAAAATTCAAAAGATATATATGTTTTACCCGGTGGCGGGGTAGAGCACGGGGAAGGTCTAATTGATGCGGCGATTAGAGAAGTAAAAGAAGAAACATGTTTAGATATTGAGGTTGAAAAGATTTTATATTTAAAAAATCTCTATACAGATGAAGGACATTTTACAGAGGTAATTGTTTTGGGTAAAATTATTGGAGGAAAATTAGAAAAAGGATGTGACCCCGAAGAAAAAGGAGTTGAAAAATTAAAAACAGTAGAATATATTGATTTAAATGATTTGGAGAATATTAATTTTCATCCAAGACAGCTCAAAAGTCTTTTAAAAAAACATCATGAAGATAACTTTAATGGGGAGATTCAGTATCTTGGCATATTTAAATATCCGGAGGATTAATTTTATTTAAAATGAAACATATAGTTACTAACAAGGAAAAATGCTTCACTTCTACTGGGGAAAAATTACTGTATCATACAAAAGAAATGAAAAAATTTCAAAATGAGACAAAGGCGACTCCAATTGTTCTTCATATTATGCCTACGAGTATTTGTAATCTTAAATGTGAATTTTGTTCAGTAAAGGATAGAAAAGTTTGCGAAACACTAAACCTGGAGACACAAATAATTCCCTTAATAAAAGAACTAAAAAATAGAGGATTAAAAGCAGTTATTATTAGTGGAGGGGGAGAACCCTTACTTTATGAACATTTTGAGAAATTAATCGAGTTTCTTTATAATAATAATCTCGATATAGGACTAATTACAAATGGAACATTGTTATACAAATACAATAAAGAATTATTTGAAAAACTTACATGGATACGAATTTCTATTAATTCAATTGAATATGGTGGAATAGTAAATATACCAAAATTAAAAAATCCAACCATAGGACTTAGTTATATTGTAACAAAAAAGACAACCAATCAAATGCTAAATAAAATTAAAAATTTAGCTTTAGAAAATAATCTTGAATATGTAAGATTACTCCCGGATTGTGCACAACCACAAAATAAGATTATCAAATGGCATAGGAAAGTTGAGGAAATTGTGGAAAAATTTGGCTCGCCATTTTTTCATCAATATAAAGTTCCATCTTGTCCAAAAAATTGTTTCTTAGGGTATTTTCATCCAGTTCTTTATTGTGATGGAAATATTTATCCTTGCGATTCTTTAGTTTTGAATGATCACGATAATCAGCAATTCAAAGAAAGTTTTATGATTTGTAATTCAAAGGATATAGGGAAAATTTATGATAATTTAGCAAATAAAAGTCTAGTAGAAACGAAGACTCAATGTCCTAACTGTGTATTCGAAAGACAAAATAATCTTTTGGTTGGTATAAAAAATAAAAAAATAAAAATTCCAAAAAAGGATGAATTAAAAGATATGAAGCATATTAATTTTATATAAATGAAATCTCAAAAAATTACTGGCAACTATGAAGATTATGATGAAGACTATTTCGAAAGAGGTTTGTCCTCTGGAAAATCTGGATATGATAATTATCGGTGGTTGCCAGAATTAACTATAAAATTTGCATATAAGATAATAAAAGAATTAAATTTAAGAGAAGGAGATAGGGTTCTTGATTATGGGTGTGCAAAGGGGTTTTTTGTCAAGGCCCTTAGAATATTAGATATTGATGCGTATGGTTGTGATATTTCTAATTATGCAATTAGAAATTTGGATACAAGAGTTAGGGAATATTGCAGATTAATAAAAAAAGATATACCATTTAATCATAATTTTAATTGGATTATAGCTAAAGATGTTTTCGAGCATTTATATGAAAATGAGTTAGAGGATACATTAAAGAAGATTTCTAAAGTAGGAGATAAGTTATTTGTCATTATTCCTTTAGGTGAAAATGAAAAATTTATTATTTCAGCATATGATTTAGATATTACCCATAAATTAGCCAAATCTCGAGACTGGTGGGAAAAGAAATTCAAGAAATGTGGTTGGAAAGTTGATAAATTTTCATATTTGATAAACGGAATGAAGGATAATTGGAAGAAGTATAGTGAGGGCAATGGCTTCTTTTTTTTGAAGAAAAGTTAATTTATAAAATTAGATCGTTCCAAATCTTGAGCAACTAAATCGCGCGCGCCAAATACAACCCCCCAGAAAAGTGATTTTAACTCTGCGAGATTTTTTGCTCCACTCCATTCCACAAAAACCGTTTGCAACTATCTCTTGGTCTCCGTTTCACTCCGACAGACATAACAAAGATTTAAACTCCGCTCCATTGCATTCCACTCCGCCTTACGCTAACGCTTCAGGGAAATTTTTTCTTACAGAAAAAACTCTCGAGCATTCCGCAATTTTTCCAGCTCTGACTTCGTCGAGGGAAAAATCACTCCACCTCGTGCCCTACGGGTTGTTTAACCCGATGTTATCCAACCAAACCAA
>CAYYYV010000045.1:0-5409 GCA_964476225.1 Candidatus Woesearchaeota archaeon
ACCCTTATTCTTCCCCTCAATCCTATAATCCATCACGTTCTCCTCGACAAGCTCCCCAAACTTTCTATTCAACATCATATGATTAATCCCCAACCTCCGCGCCAACTCCCGAGCATGAAAACTATTTCCAATCAACGCCCCAACAATTTCCAACTTGTAATCTTTTCGTTCCATATGTAACATAATCGTTACAACACCTTATAAAAGTTTCTATCGGATAAAAATTTATTCCCAAACATAAAAACAACTAACACCGAATCTCCTTCATCAACTTCATCTTCCGATACAAGTCATCCGGAATCGCCATCGTAATATTAACCATAAAATATTATGTGAAAACACATATTTAAATCTTTGCAATCACTAAGCTCTGTCCAATATCAACAATAAATTTTTACCAAGAAATAAACGCTAGAAATTAAACCTACTGATTCTCGGCTAATCCTTTTCGTTCCCGAATCTGCTTAATAATCTTAATCTGCATATCACTAGGCAATCTCTTAAAAGTCTGACTAACCAAACTTGAAACTCCCCTACCCTCGGTAGCCGAACGCAAATCCGAAGTCCACCCAATCATCTCCGCAACAGCCAACTCCGCCCTAATCGTAATTCCAGTTTCATCTTGCTGAACATCAACCAAACTACCTCTCTTCCCAGAAACCAAAGAAGTAACCGACCCCATAAAAGAAACAGGAGCCTCAATCTGATGAATCTGAACAGGCTCAAAAATAACAGGAGTCGCCTTAGCGAAAGCCTCCTTAATCGCATCCCTAACAGCCGGGTATACCTGAGCAGGACCCCTATGAATAGCGTCCTCATGCAATTTCATATCAACAACAGAAACCTTCATCTTATGACACGGCTCCCTCGCCAAAGGACCAGCATCCATAACTTGCTCAAAAGAATCAAGCAACAACTCAATAACCTCACCAATCTGAACAATCCCCTTCGTCCTATCCAAAAAAACCGAACCCTTGTAAATATTTCTATACTGTTGCGCCTCATCACGAGGAATTCCAAGACTAACCAATGTCTCATCCAAAGCCTTATCTTTCTTCTTAATCCTTCCCTTCGGCAAAGTCCCATCAGCAATAGCCTCGACAACAGCATCTTCCAAAGGTTCAACCGTAATAAAAAAATCATTATGTTTATTCGGAGAACGTCCAACCGCAGGCTCACTACTCGCCTTAGCAACAGATTCCCGATAAACAATAATCGGCGGCCCCATTTCAATCTCAAGTCCTTTCTCAGTCTTAATCCTATTCTCAATAATCTCCAAATGCAACTCGCCCATCCCCGACATCAAAGATTCCCCAGTCTCTTCATTAATCTCAATCCTCAAAGAAGGATCCTCTTTTCCAACCTGCCTCAAAATCTCAATCAACTTAGGCAAATCCGCGGTCCTCTTTGCAGCAATAGACTTTGTAACAACCGGTTCAAACAAATGACTAATTGCCTCAAATGGCTCAATCGGATTTTTAGAAACCGTTTCACCAACGACAACATCTCTCAAACCAACAATACCAACAATATTCCCAGCCACAACCTCATCCAAAGCAACCCTATGCGCACCCTTGTAAATAGAAACCTGCTGAACCCGAACCGTCGTGTTAGCAATATTCATATGCAACTCATCCCCCTGCTTAATCTTACCACCAAATAATCGCCCCGCAGCAACCTCACCAGCATGCGGATCAATAACAATCTTAATCGGAACAAACGCGACCTCTCCATCAATATTACAAGATTTCAAATCCTTACCAACCTGACTCTCAATATCACCATGCCAAATCTTCGGAATCCTATATTCCTGAGCAGTTACCGGGTCAGGATGATTATTAACAACCATAGAAAGAATAACTTCATGAATAGGAGCCTTCTTTGCCAAAGACTTATACTCCTCACCACCAGCCTCGTAAGCATCAATAATCTCTTTAAAACTAATCCCATGTTTCTGCATGTAAGGAATACTCAAAGCCCAATTATGAAAAGCAGAACCAAAAGCAACCGAACCATCAGCAACATTAACCTGCCATTTCTGTTTATATTCCGGCTCAGCAATTTCAGCAATCAACTTATTTACCGAATTAATAATATCAATAAATCTCTTCTGCATTTCCTCCGGCGTCAACTTAACTTCCCTAATTAATCTATCAACCTTATTAATAAACAGAATAGGTTTAACCCGTTCCTTTAAAGCCTGCCGAAGAACGGTCTCAGTTTGAGGCATAACTCCCTCGGAAGCACAAGATAAAACAATAGCTCCATCAACAGCTCTCATAGCCCGAGTAACATCACCACCAAAATCAACATGCCCCGGGGTGTCAATCAAATTAATTAAATAATCCTGACCATCAACAGAATGAACCATAGAAACCGAAGCCGAATCAATTGTAATTCCTCGCTCAGTCTCATCCTCATGAAAATCCAAAGTCCTCGCCTTCCCCGCCAAAGCCTCACTCATCATTCCAGCCCCAGCCAAAAGATTATCAGAAAACGTCGTCTTCCCATGATCAATATGCGCACAAATCGCAATATTCCGAATGTGCTTAGGGTCCTTCTGTAATTCCTTAACTTTCTTAGTCATATCAACTGCCATAAACAATTGTTGAAAAATCGGTTTATAAAAGTTTGCGTAAAAACTTATAATGAAATATTTTTAATATTTGTGTTAACTGAAAGAAATTTACCGTCGAGAACCCACCAACAATTTTAATTCTTACGCGGTTTAGACGAGACGCAAGGTTCCGAAGCGTATTAACATACGTGAGGGTTCTTGCAACGAAGTATAAACCAGAAAGAATAAAAATTACCGAGCGGCGTCAGCTTGCTTCTCAGTATCATTTTTCTTAGAAATTGCATAAGACTCACCAGAGCCGTCAGCCGCCAACATTATTTCCTTAGCCAAAGCCTCAACAATCGTAGCCTTCTTATTAAAAGCCTTGTCATAAGAACCATTAACAAAATATCTCAAAACCAAATTCAATCTTCTCCGAGGCGAAACATCAACAGCCTGCGGATATCTAGCACCACCATACTCAAGAGCAATAACCTCATCCCGCGGAGCACTATTCTCAATCGCCTTAATAAAAACCTTCAAAGGATTTTTCCCAGTCTTCTCAGCAATAATTTTAAACGCATCAATAACAATCTTCGTACACCGAGTATGCTTCCCCGTAATCCAACTAGTAATAATCCTATGCTTCTTCCCCCGACTTCCCGGAACCTGCAACAAATTTACAAGCCTCTCAACAACATTAACCTTAGCCCTCGTCGGGTCCCACTTAATCCGCCCATGAGATTTCAACATCAACTTCGCATTCAAATTAATAACCTTCTTCAAACCCGGGTCCTCAACTCGAACCTCAGAAGCATCAAACAAACCAAAAATTTTCATTTCTACCATTTTATGCCGCAACCCCCCCATAGCCATAAGTTTCTGATGCCCAAAAATTTTCACACACTTGTCTTTCCTCGGCAACACGTTTTTCAAATTCCTCTCTAGAAGAATATCTATAAACATGATCTTCAGGCAAAGAACCATCACGGAGCTCATGACCATCGCCCGAATCAACCCCGATATACCTTATTTCCATGGTCTCCCTATCACACTCAAAAACATAAACAAAATTAGTTGCATTAACTCCAGAATAATGCCAACCAATCACCTCGGGAAACTTACCTTCCGCTTTCTCTAAATCAACCCTATTCACATCAATATTCTCAATAACTATTTCCATCTCCATTTTATTCTTCTCCATACATTCTTTTTAGTTCTTCTTTAATACAATATTCTTGAAAAAGTTTTCCCATATTTGTAAATTCCCTACCTGTATTCTTATCGCAAACAGTCATTCTAGCAGCACCAAGCACCCCGCCAGACTCACAGACATATAGCAAATCATCTCGAACAACAAAACCAACCAAATCAGGAAACTTTCCATGCAACATATTAAACACAATAACCGCAAGCATCTCATCCAAAGTTCCCCCACCATTAATACATGCCATCATCTCCTTCCCCCACTAATCATTTGCCCAAATCGTCTCACAGCATCAGCGGTCTCACAGCGAAGCGATCTCACAGCGAAGCGATCTGGCGTAAAAATGCAAAGCATTTTAACGCCTCCCCTTCTCAATCTTACCAGACCATAATCGGTCAAGCGGCTGATCATTTACTTTAATAATTTGAAATCTAACACCCGACAAATCCCCTTTCGTCCGTCCCTGCTTCCCACCAATCCTCTCAATCAAAACCTCATCATGCTCATCAACAAATTTCTGCGCCAAATTCCCCGGAATAAAAGCCGTAACTTCCTTTCCATTCTTAATCAATTGAATTCTAGCACACTTTCTCATCGCCGAGTTCGGCTGCTTAGCTTCCTTCTGAATCTTCTTAGTAACGATACCCTTCGCCTGCGAAGCCCGCCCAATCGGGTCAAACTTCAAACTAATCCCAAGCCGCTTTTTCTTATCCGGCAACCTGTTATCTCTAAACTTCTTCCGTGCTTTCTTCAATTTCCGTCCATTCATTAAACCCATTAGCAAAAATCCTCCGGACTTTTTGATCCCGCGTTTTTCCAAAGGGAAAACAAGACTATCTTTCTCTTCTGCTTTAGCAATTTACTTATCATCTTATAATAATTGTGAAAAATCTGTTTATAAATCTTTATGCAATCCTCAACTTACCTATATGAAAAAAATTCTTCAAAACATCAGCCAACTCTTTCTCTCTCTGCCGACCACGCCCGATCAAAGCCGCTTTACTCTGACGACCAGCCGTAACAACAACCGAGTCTTCCTTCACTTCAACCTTAGTAAATTCAATAGGAGAAACAGTTTCCTCGACAAACTTACCAATTCCAGCATCATCATCAATTGCCGGCATCGTAATAACTTTAATTTTCTTCCGCAAAATTTCATTCAATCTCCTAACATTAACTGCCCCCCTCCCAATCGCCATAGAAACCTTAGACCCCGGGACAGCAAAAACAATCTGATTATTATAAACAAAAACCTTCGTAGTCTGAACCCCTGTAGTCTTAGAAAACAAATTAATATACCTCATTAATTGCATATCAATAATTTCAGCCATATTATTCTAAGCCCCTCATTACATTTTTAACAAATTTATATGCTGCACATCTTCTATAATCAACCTTAATCTCAGAATCTAAATCTATAACTTCGTCATGGAAACAATAACAATGCCCGTCACTACCTTCAAAAGCAGAATAAAATTTACAGCAAGACACATTTCTATCAGCACCCGTCCCATCAGTTGTATTCATTAATTTTACTGGAACCTTCCTCAACTCAGCTAACAAAACACTTCCCTCCCTCATTTTATAGAAAAAACTTCGCACTCAAAATCTAAATTTAGTTCTTTAGCAAGTTCCGCTTTGGATT
>CAYYYV010000046.1:0-5314 GCA_964476225.1 Candidatus Woesearchaeota archaeon
AGGGGACAATGAGTTGTAATAGTGAGTTGTATCAATCTAATGCGGCGCAGTTATTTACTTGTGTGGCTGAGTTGACTGGTATTTCGAGAGAGGATACTAAGTTTTATATTAGGTGTAGCGATAAGAGTGAGTTTGCAAATAACATGACTGAGAGTTATGAGTTTAGTTTGAGGGGAAGCACGGGTTTGAAGATGAAGAATTTGATGCCTAACGAGACGATTTTTGGGGCGGTTAGTCCTTCGCCTGTTGAGTTGTATGTTGAGACTTTGTTTGGATGTAATGAGGGGCGGGCGATTTGTCAGTATTCTGAAACTGGTTTGGCTGGGGATTATATTCAGTTCTTTGATACGAATACCGAGGATGGGATTCATACGCAGAGGTTGGATTTGACTGCTGGTAGTCATAAATATTATGTGAAGTGTACTGATGAGGGTGGAAATACGGTTGTGGATACTGCCGAGTTTAGTTTGGATATTGATAGCAATGCGCCGGTTGTTGCTAGGGTTTATGAGGAGAATAATTTGTTGAAGCTTGTGACTGTTCGGGATAGCGAGTGTGCTTATACTTTTGATAATTGTGATTTTAGTTTTGCCGAGGGGACTGAGATGCCTTATGCTAATACGACTGTTCATGTGACGGAGTGGAATCAGGAGAAAACTTATTATATTAAATGTCGGGATGAGTTTAGAAATGAGGATGCTGACTGTTCTGTTGTTGTTCGGCCTACTCGGGATTTGTTTAATTAGAACGCTGCGCTGTAGAACGGAAGTTTTGTCTTCTGTAGAATGTGGTATATAAATTTATAAATCTGTTATGTATTGGATTATTATGAAGAGGATGAATAAGCTGGGACAGCATACGATGGGGATGCCATTTGGAATGATTTTTGCGATATTTTTGATTGTGGTTTTTGTTGTGATTGCTTTTATTGCGGTTGGCTTTTTTCTTGATATAGGGAGGGCTTCTGGTGTCGGGTTGTTTTATCGGGAGTTGCAGGACGCTGTTGATGGGGCTTGGAGTGGGCAGTCTGGGGAATTTGATTTTGAGATTGATTTGCCTGATGGGATTGATGAGGTTTGTTTTGGGAATCTGTCTGGTGTGATAACTAATCAAGACCCTCGATATGATGAGATTTTGAATTATGATGTTTATGATGCGAATACGTTTTTGGTTCCGCCGGAGAATGCTGAGAATATGCAATGGAAGTTGATTAGGCATCTTAATATTGCGAAGATTACTGAGACGAAAAATCCTTATTGTGTTTCTGTCGAGGACGGGTTGCGGATTAAGAAGGGGTTTTATGATAAATTGGTTGTGATAGGGTAGGAATATTTATAAATAACCTTTATTATGGTTATTGTAACCTAAATGGTGGTTATAATGGAATTTAAAATTTTTATTAAGAAAAGTCCTTTGGCTAGGAAAGTTTTTGGGGCGAAGGAGATTGTTATAATTAAAAAACAGATTTCTGGGATTCGGTTGACACAATCTGAAAAGAATCGTTTGTCGAGGGATATTCGTCCGAAATTGAAATTTATTAAAGAGGTTTCTAAGTTTGAAAATGAATTTGATTTGAAGAAGGGGAGCGAGAATAAACAAATGGTTGAACGGACTTTGGGTGTGATTAAGAAAGATGAGGTTTTTAAAAGAATTAAAGAGATTTGGCTATTTGGGTCGATGGTTAGTAATCAGATGACTTATAGGTCTGATGTTGATATTGCGGTTTTGTTTGATAAAATAAATTTAACTGAGGCGACAGATTTTAGAATAAGAATTATTGGGAGGGTGCATGATAAGATTGATATTCAAGTTTTTAGTGCCCTGCCTGAGAAGATAAAAAAGTCAATATTAAAAAGTCATAGGGTGTTATATAAAAGAGATGGAGAATAGAAGAGGTGATAAAATTGTTGAAATAGAAGAGTATTTGGAAAAATTTGGATCTATTATCCCTAATGATTTTGATGAATACATTGAGGACTTTATGAGAAAGGCTGCATGTGAGAGATATTTTGAGAAGATTGTCGAGGCTGTTATTGATTTGGTGTTTTTGGTTATAAAAGAAAAAGAATTTAGGTCCCCAATCTCCGATAGGGATGCTTTGAATATTTTGTCGGAGAATAATATTGTTTCTGGGGAACTCTCTGAAAAATTAGGCGATGCTAAGTCTATGCGAAATATTATTATTCATGAGTACGGATTTATTGATGACAAGAAGATTTTTAGGTCCATAAAAAATGAATTGATTAATGATGTTGAGAAATTTTTGGAGGCTGTTCGATGAAAAAAGTAAAAGCACAGTTTAATTTTGCTTGGATATTTGCGATTGTTGTTGGAGGGGCTATTTTGTTTTTGGCTATTTTTGGAGCGATGAAAGCTGGAGATACTTATAGGTATCAGTCGGATACTGAGATTGCGAAGAGTCTTTCTGTGATTACGGATCCGTTGCAATCTGGATTCAGCGAGGGTTCTTTTGGAAAAATTAGTTTTGGGCAGGAAACTCGGATAAATAATATTTGTTTTGAAGGTGGTTTTGGGAAGAATGATATTTCGGTTTCGACTCGGTCGGAAATAGGAGAGGAATGGAATTTGCCTGGCGGAGCGACTTCGATACATAACAAATATTTCTTTTCGTCTGAGAAAAGTTCTGGGTTGGATTATTATGTTTTTTCTAAATCTTTTAATTTTCCTTATGAGATTTCGGATTTGATATTTTTGACTAGTGATAATTATTGTTTTTTGAATGCTCCTGATGAAGTTGCTGACGAGATTATTGGAATGAATATTGAGAATATAGAAATTGAGCACCCAACTGGTGTACCCCTAGGGGTCGGTTTCCCAGGGTCGACCTCTGACGGGGCAAATTGTACTTTGGCTAATTCTGTTAAGGTTTGTTTTGGAAGTGGGCCCCAGTTGGATAACTCTCCGTATCAAACGGGGCAAGATTGTGATGTGATGGTTTACGGTTCTTGTAGTTCGGGGTGTGATTCGGTTTATGATGAGGGGACTGTTTCTAAGTCTGGTGGGGATATGAAATATGTTGGGAATTTGATGTATGCTGCGATTTTTTCTGATAAGTTGATTTATGATTGTAATGTTAAGCGGTTGATGTATCGGGCTGGGAGAATTGCTGAGGAGTTTTTTGCTAAGGCTGATTTGATGGATGCTCGAGGCTGTAACACGAATTTAGGAAGTGATTTGGCTGTGTGGAGTGGGTTGACGGGGAATGCTACTTCTGATGATTTGATTGGGTTGAGGTCTATGGCTGACAACATGGAAAGTAAAAATGATAGGGAGTTGTGTGGGGTATGGTGAGAAAAAATTTTGTTTTTTCTGGTTGGGAGTTTGGAGTTAGGAGTTTGGAGTTGAAACAACGACGTGGGCAGATGAAGATTATGCAGATGGCGTTTATGATTGTGGCTGTGTTTTTCTTTTTTGTTCTTGTTGGTTTGTTTTTTTTGAGTATTCAGTTTAAAGATATTAAAGGTGGTGCGGCGCAGTTGCAGAAGGAACAGGCTATTTCTTCCCTGAAAGTTATTGCGGATATGCCTGAGTTGAGCTATGATTCTAGTGAGGCTATTACTTTGGATGAGGATAAGTTGAAGGTTATGGCTGGGGGATTTGGGAATCTTTATGAGGAATTTTGGCCGGTTGCTTCGGTGGCTGTGTATAAGCTCTGGCCGGTTGCTGATGAGTTGAAGCAATGTCCTGGGGTTGGTTGTAATTATTATGAGTTGTATGATAATGGGCAGAGTAATGTTAAGACTTATTCGACTTATGTTTCTATTTGTAAAAAGGTTAAAGAATCTGGTTTTGTTTATGATAGGTGCGAGGTTGGGAAACTTGTGGTCGGCGTTAAGAACGCCGGAGGGTAGGATGCTTTGCATCCGATGGTAGGCTTTGCCGGTGGTAGGAAACTTTGTTTCCGATGGTAGGCGCTTTGCGCCGGGGCTTGGTAGATAAGAAAGATGGAGAATATTAAATGAAGAAGGGACAGCAGGAAATTGTTGGGTTTGTTTTGATAGTTGTGCTTGTTGTTGTTGGGTTGATGGTTTTTTTGCTTATTTCGGTTAGGGATTCTCCTGAGCAAGAGAAGAGTGTTGAGGTTGGGAATATGTTGGATTCTTTGATGAAGCATACTACTGAATGTGCGATTGTTTACGAGCCGGATTATGATGATTTTGAGGATTTGTTTAAGAGTTGTCATCAGGGGGACGGATGTAGTAATTTGGGTGTCGATGCGTGTGATTATCTTAATGAGAGTTTGAGGGCTGTTCTTGAAGGAATGTTTGCTACTGAGTCTTCTAGGGTGACAGCATATCAACTTGATTTTTTTGTGAAAGATGATAATGGCGAAGAAGGTCTTTTGCGGATATTTGAAGGAAATTGTACTGGTGCTGTGTCTTCGGCGCAGAGAAATATTGTTTCTTATTCTGATGATTTGATTATTCAGATGAAAGTTTGTAATTCGTTTTCTTAGATGTCTATGATAATTTCTAGTTTGTCAACTATTAGAACTGGCATTAGCGATTCTCTTTTTCCTGTTTTTTCGGCATGGAATTCTATGAATCCAAATCTTTCTAAGACTTTTATGTCATCTCTTACTGATTTGAAATCTCTTCCTAAGAGTTTTGCTAGGGCGTAAATTGATTTTGGTTTGTTAGATTTTAAAGCGAAAAGAATCCTTGCTTTTTCGTTGCTTAGGAGATTTCTAAGTAGCTTAATGTCTGAGAAATCATGGGCGCTATCCCCTCCAATTAATTTTGAAACAAAATTTCCTTTATTTACATTTATATCAACATATCTTGTTTTTGTTCGTTTTTTTTCTGCCACGTTATACGAGGAAAAGTTTTACTTTTCCGAAGGTAGGCATTTTTTGAATGCCGATGGTAGCGACTTTGTCACGATGGTAGTCGCGTTTGGCGACGATGGTAGGCATTGAAGATGCCGGGGCTTGTTCAACCAAAAAGGTTTGGAAATTTAGATATTTCATATATATGGTATGTTTGTTTAGATATATAAACATTGTGTTTTCTATATATGGGTATTTTTATACCCTATATTATAAAATTTAGAAAATTCTTAATGGTGACTGTTGTTTCTATGTGTTATACTCTTTTGTGATAACGGAAGCTTTATAAATAAACTGCTTAAAATACGTGTTTTTTGGAGGTTTTTGTGAAAGTGTTGGGGTAAACTTTATATAGGGAAAATGAGTGTAGTATCTACGCGTTATTGTTTATCAATAATGCTGACTAGTCAGTGTTCATATAGGGACCCCTAGTGATGACACTTATAACGCTCCCTAGTTATAAGA
>CAYYYV010000047.1:0-1076 GCA_964476225.1 Candidatus Woesearchaeota archaeon
ACTCATTCTGAAGAATTAAAACGAGGAATAACAATAAAGTTAGGTTATGCAGATGCAATTATTAGAGAAGAAAACGGGAAATTGACCACAAATCCCGAATCAAAAGGAACTCTAAAAAGATACATAACTTTTGTAGACGCACCCGGACACGAAATGCTAATGGCAACAATGCTCTCAGGGGCAGCAATCATAGACGCAGCAATCCTGGTAATCGCAGCAAACGAGGGAATAAAACCCCAAACACAAGAACACCTCGTCGCACTCAAAGCAAAAAAAATCAAAAAAATAATAATCTGCCAAAACAAAATAGATTTAGTCTCGAAAGAAAAAGCAAAACAAAATTACGAAACAATCAAAAAATTCGTAAAAGGAACAATCGCCGAAAACGCACCAATCATTCCAATCTCAGCAATACAAGGCATTAATCTAGACAAAGTCCTAGAAGAATTATGCAACATAGAAATCACAAAACCAGACCCAAAAGAAAAACCCATATTTTTAGTAGCAAGAAGTTTCGACATAAATAGACCCGGAACAGAAATAGAAAATCTACATGGAGGAGTACTCGGCGGAGCCTTAAAATCCGGAACCCTAAAAATCGGAGACACAATAGAAGTCAAACCCGGATATTCCTACAAAAAACAAAATCAATATCACTACAAAACTGTTAAATCGAAAATAGTATCAATGCAAAAAGGCAAACACCAAATAACAGAAGCATTCCCAGGTGGAAGTCTTGCAATTGAAACAGAACTCGATCCATCGCTGACAAAATCGGACGCACTCTCGGGAGGAATAGCTTCAATGGAAAATTCTTTACCAGAAATAGTAGAAAACATAAAAATAAAATATACACTCTTCAAGGAAATTTTCGGAACCGGAAAACACGAACCTGTACAGAAACCAAAACCAAACGAAATATTAATGCTAAGCCTAAACACCTCAATCACCGTCGGACAAGTTACGAAAACATACGAAGACGCCGTAGACCTATCCCTTAAAATACCAGTAGTCCCGCTCAAAGGAGAATCAATAGGCATCGCAAGAAATCTCAACGAACACTGGCGACTAATCGG
>CAYYYV010000047.1:1176-5092 GCA_964476225.1 Candidatus Woesearchaeota archaeon
AAGGAGAATCAATAGGCATCGCAAGAAATCTCAACGAACACTGGCGACTAATCGGTTTTGGCGAAATTATTTGATTTCGATAAATTATTATCTCGAAGGAAAACACAAATGAAAATACACGGAATTAAATGATTGAGCAGAAATTATTTAACGCGACGACGTACCGCCCACGGGTGGCGGAGAAGTTCCACAGAACTCCGACAAAACATGAGAGCGAAGCTCTCCAAATGGTCGTTGCCCCCGACAAAATATCCCCTTACCAATATTTATAAAATCACATTCCCTAAACAACACATGATAAAAAAAACTATAATCCCAAAAACAACCCCCTCAACCAATAACCAAAAACCAATAACCGACAACACGAATTCTCAACTTCGTCCCCCCGTCGCCTACGCACAAGCAAGCAAAGAAACAATAGGTCAAATCATAGGAAGAACAATTCCCAAACAATTAATTCCAACAAAAAAATTCGGCTCAATTTTCGTCGGAATTTTTATACTCGTCCTAATAATCGCCGTATTCCAATTCCCCTTCGGCTCCTTTCTTTCAGGAAACATAGAAATAACAATCAAAGTCGGATTCCCCCTAACCTTTCTCGAACTCGAACTAGTAGAAACAGACAAATCCCCTCTCAAAATATTAAACCTAATCCTCGACCTACTAATATACATACTACTAGCCTACGGAATTGAAGTCGTATTAAATCTAATACTAAAAAACCCACTTCTACAATCCGAGAAAAAAATAAATCCAAGACCGACCGTCTTCAAAAACCTACAAAACCCCGCACCGAGAAAGATACCCCAGAAAAAAATATAAACTAATTATTCAATCAAAATAATCTCAACACTCCGCCCAACCTTCCTCCTAACAATAAACCCCTTAATCTCCAACTTATCCAAAACCCGATGAAACCCCTTCCCGCAATATTTCATTTTCTTAACCAACTCCCGCCACATCATTCGCCCATCATTTTCTTTAACAATCCTAACCAACCTCTCCTCATCCTTACTCAACATATCCTTCAAACAAACATTCTTCTTCTTCGCCCCCCACCTAAAAACAACACCCTTCCTAATCAACCCAGAAATAATCCCACGCGCATCCCGAACTCTCAAAGCCAAATTCCTATCCAACATCTCACCACCACTCTTCCGCAAAATCTTAACCAACCTTTCCTCACTCTTATCTAATTTCGCCGCCGCTCCCCTACCCTCATATCCGCGCAATCCGTGTAATCCGTGAACAATATTCCCCTCTCCCAAAACCAAAAAATTCCTCTTACCCTCAACCTTTACCCAAACAACTCCTTTCTCCTCCAACTTCCGAACCATCCTCCAATAAAAACTCTCCTTATCAAATCCCAACCTCCTCGCAACCTCAGCCTCCGCCATAATCCCCCCATTCTTTTTCAACAACTTAACAACCTTCTTCTCATTCTTAACAACAGCCCCCTTCAAACAAATCAAACTTTTCTTCCGCCATCCCCACCTAACAACTTTACCCTTCTTCTCCAAACGCCCAGCAACATCCTCCAACCACGCCCGACTAACTTTCATTTTAATCTTCAAAAACCGCGGGTCCGCCTCTCCGTTATTTTTCTTCAAAAATTTAACCAACCCTTTTTCGTCTTTGCCTAATTTTTTTTTATAGAAAAAATAAATAATTACGGCTAAGAATACTACGGCTAACAAAATTAAAACCCAAATCACCCAGTTCATATTAACAATATCATTAACAATTACTTAAAGCTTGCGACGAACAACGGCGACCGCCACCATAAATCCGAGAACGCAGTTAGCTTTCCCCAACCAAATTTATAATAAATAAGTAAGGGTATCTCCAAATGACCCCTGCTTCCTGCCCCATCGTTCGCCCATCCTTCTCCCCGTAGCCCATCAAACCCCCACAACTATATCGCTACGCTCGTGTAACCCCAACATAATGAGGCCAAAGATTTATAAAGTTAAACGTTCTAATTAAGATATGGTGATGAAGAAGTTTAACATTGCATCTTTTTTCTCAGGTGCGGGAGGTTTGGATTTAGGATTTAATAATGCTGGATTCGAAACTATTTTTGCTAATGATAATTGGGAAGGATGTCAAAAAACATTTGAAAAAAATCACAAAATTCCCCTCAATACTAAATCCATCGTAGAAATAAATCCCAACGAAATTCCCGAGGTAATAGGATTTATTGGAGGACCCCCCTGCCAAAGCTGGAGTTTAGCTGGAATGATGAAGGGAGTTAAAGACCCAAGAGGAAAACTATTTTATACATATATAGATTTAATAGCCAAGAAAAAACCATTGTTCTTTCTAGCAGAGAACGTGGCAGGAATTCTATCCCCAACCCACATATCAGAATTCAAAAAAATAATCTCGGAATTCAAGAAAATAGGCTATAATATTTCCTACAAGTTATTAAATTCTAAACATTTTAATGTTCCTCAAGACAGAAGAAGAATAGTCATAGTCGGATATAGAAATGATTTAGGAATAAAATTCAAATTCCCAGAGGACAACGAAGAAATATCTTTTTTGAAAGATTCAATATCCGACCTAGAAGAACCACTACCCGCAAAGAAGTTCAATAAGACCAATGGAGAAAATTTAAAAGTTTTAAACCATGAATATTTCATCGGGGATTTCTCTTCAATGTATATGTCCAGAAATAGAGTTCGTTCATGGGACGAACCTTCATTTACTATTCAGGCAGGAGCAAGACACGCACCAATTCACCCACAAGCCCCAACTATGAAATTTATTGAACCCAATAAACGTATTTTTGTTCCAGGCAAAGAACATCTTTATAGAAGATTGTCTGTAAGAGAATGCGCCAGAATTCAAACCTTCCCAGATGATTTTAAATTCTATTATAAAGACGTTGGAGACGGATACAAAATGATTGGTAATGCAGTTCCTGTAAAAATGGCAGAAGCTATCGCAAGAAAAATAATGGAAGATTTAGAAACTAAAAGTAATTAATTTCGCATCTAATTTGTTTTTTGGATTATCAGGATCTTTTATTTTTATATCAATTACAGACATTTCGGTCTGGATTTTCTTTTTATCTTCATCGGGAAAAGATTCAAACTTTCCTTTTCTCATAATAGCATACACACACAATTTCTTCTTAGGACAAGTTTTTATTAAGTCTGAAAAAACGACTAAGGGCGGTGCTATCTGAAACATTCCTCTTATTCGAAGATCAGTTATCTTTAAAGGATCTATTTTATTCAATCTCCCAAGCTCTTTCGTTTTAGAAAATTCCATATCCAATTTTTCAATTCCCTCAGACATAGCATCTTTTACTTTGTCATAATGTTCCTCACTAGCACAATAACAGTCCCCATAAATAAAAGACAAAACGCCAATATTACTACTACTTATATTTCCAACAGCATAAATCAAATCTTTTTTATCCCATATCTCACAGTTCTTACAATTACTATTTATCATTGGATCTTCGCAAGAAATTACTTGTTTTGGTGAAGAACTATTTAATGGCAATGCAGAAGTTCCAAATCCAGCTACCTTCTTTACTTCTATAGCATCTCCTCCGCGAATCATAATATCTGGAGGATTATTCTGACTCCCAAGATGAGAAAGCTCCAACATATATGCTTCTATTTTTTGAGAAGGATTAGTTATATTAAAAGAGTCACATAACGAATCTTTAATATATCCCTCTAGTTTATCTCCTACTGCATTAACCCTCGGTTGCTTCGGATTCTCAGCCACCACTATATTACTCAAATCATTTATCCCATATCCTTGAATATTGATTAATGCTTTCAATATGTTTGTTGTCATAAAATTCACACCATTAACATCTTTATAAAATTATTCAATCAACCCCAAAATCACTCCCCAGCCCCAATCTCAACCCAAACCAAATTATGGTCAGAAA
>CAYYYV010000048.1:0-5068 GCA_964476225.1 Candidatus Woesearchaeota archaeon
ATAAAACGGTTCCGATAGCAATAGAAATCAATCCACCTTTAATACTTCCACCCTTAGCAATACTCAATATCCCAAAAAGAATAAGGAGAAAAATTACTCCATACCCCATAAAACGTATACCTTCCCTTTTCTGATAATCCTGAGTTGTATCCACAAAATGCCGAGTTCCCATTACTATCTACGAATCTCAATGTTTAAAAATCTTTATACTAAGAGAAGTTTTTCAGGACGGACCCCACGATTAGAGAAATAAGTCCAGTAATGGCATATATGAAAAACATAATTTTTTGTTCTCGAGCACTAAACGCAAAAAATGTTCCAACAAACAGACCTATACCGATACCAAAAAGAATATCTCCAAAGGTCTTCAACGTCTTTTCATCAGCATTAAAAAGATTAAGAAATACCAACATCAAAATAATTATCAAAATAAATAATACTGATATTTTCCACGAGAATTGTATCCCCACTAAATCATCCATACAAAACAACCTTAAACATTCTTTATAAAAATTTATATCATTAAGTTGCACAAACCTCCAGCGCAGCTGAGCCCTTCCACGAAGTGAGCTTTTCCAGCAAAGCTGAGCTTTTCACAAGAAGCTACGCAGCTTCTTGTTCAACCTCACTCAACATCGCAACATCCCCAGATCCACGATCAGCTCTTAATCTAGTTATTCTCGGAAACCTCAAAGCATAACCCGAATCATAAGTCGGCGACTTCTGAATATTCTGATACTGAACCGTCACAACAATCTCAGGCTTAACCTTAATCTTCCGCCCATCAATCTCGACAACCAACTTCTCCAACATATCTGTCATTTCCTTAAAACTCAAACCTTCCTCCGGCTTCTCCTTCAGCCCCGTAGAAACTTTCCCAATCTGCAACAACTCCCCTTCATCACCTATTGTCTCACCAGACGATTGCCCATTGCCCGCACCTCGTCGACATGAAATGTCGAATGAGGTAAGCCACCCCGCCCTCTTCCCCGTTCCCCACTCAGCCCCGGTAATCACCAAATCAAAATCATTATCCTCCGGCTTCAACTTAACAGCATAACCAATCCGAGCCCCCGGCTTATACGGCGCACTCAAACTCTTTCCCATCAACCCCTCCTGATTCTCACCCAAAGCTTCCTCATAAAATTTCTCAACCTCATCATTATCCGAAGTAACAATCTGCTCAGCCAAAATAATCTTAAATTTCTCCTCCCGAATAATCCTCTTAATCAAAGCCCGCCTCTCCTTAAACGGTTTCTCAATCAAACTGTCCCCATTATAATAAATAATATCAAAAACAGCCAACTCAATCGGCAACAAATTCTGCATCTCAGAAATCCCATACCTTCGCCGAATCCTCTGGCTGACAGCCTGAAAGTCCGTATACTTCTTCGTCTTAGAATCAAATCCAACAGCCTCGGCATCAAGCATAAAACTATCCCCCGTAACATGACTCTCGACATATTCAACAATCTCCGGAAACTGCTTCGTCACTTCTTCAAGCCTTCTGGTAAATATTTTAATTCTCCCACCCTTTTCTTTGTTAATCATAACCCGAAACCCATCATACTTATATTCAAACGCAGCCGGACGACCAATAATTCTAAACGCATCCTCAATATCCTTCGCTTTCGGAAACAACATAACCTTCACCGGCTTCCCGGGCTTCAACTTAATTTTCTCCAACGAATCATTACAAGCTCTCTCAAAAACCTCAGCAAAATCCGTCGCCTTATCATAAGCTTCCTGCACAGCCTGAGCACAAACTTTCTTTGCCCTCGAAGAGGGTACTTGCGAAGCGGGACATCCATATCTCGGAGCAAAACAATGAACTACGATAGCATCCCTCAAAATCCCAGAACCAACCCCAATCTTCAAATCACTAAGAATAGTACGAGCAATATATTTCGCCTGAACCGGAGTCGCCGAATGCAACAACTCAACAATGTAACCAATCTTCAAATCAACAGTCCCCGTCCCCTCAATCGTAGGCAATTTCCTCAAATTATCCAAAACCTTCTCAACACTAAGTTTCTTCGAAAACAAAGCCGTCTGCTTTTTCTTCCCACCCAAAACAGATTCCGCAACTTTCCCCAAATCCCCAAGCTCCTTAAACTCATCAACAATCTCACTCTCCGAAATACCAGTCGCCTTAGAAATCGCCTTAATCACCAACTGATGCGAAATCCCCAACTCACGATTATCATAATCCGCAAACAACCGACCCTGCAAAAGATAAATCAACTCCGGCTCACCACGAATCTCCCCCAAAAAATCTGCCAATATATCAGTCTTCTCAAGCCCCTTGCTCGTAGATTCCAACGCCTCATAAACCCCACATATTCTCGAATAATCCATACAAAAAATAATCAAACAAGCCTTTTATAATTTTACAAACTATCTAAATTGCGCAATGAACTCTGCCGGAGCGAGTGTGACTAACCCGACGACAGCCCCGATAATCAACGCCAAAATTCCAATCACCAAAAACCACAAAGCCAATTTTTTAAGGTTCATATTTTCTAAAAGCCCGAACATTTAAATTAAAATACCACTTCATCGCCTTAATGAAATATTTCACAATATAATAATTACCAATCATCCAAAGTCCACCAAAACAAAAAACCGCTAGTGATAAAAAAGCAGTCGCGACAGGATGCATCCCACCAAGAGAAACATATTCAGCCAACCAACCATTAACAATTAAAGGATAAAGCAAACTAACAATAAAGCCCACAAGTCCCCCCACAATCATTCCAAATGCTCCAGCAATGAACCCAACTATAACTCCAATTATTCCAATCAAAAAGTGTACAACAATTAGAACGTTAAGAACAATCAACGCAATCATAATAAAAACATTATCAACACTAATAGCTTTTACTTTTTTCATACAAAACTAAACAATCCAATCTTTAAAAATGTAATGAGTTAACACCGCTCCCAAACTTTTATAAAACAAAAATTCCAAAGCATATTATGGAAATAGAAGTAACAGACGCAAACTTTAACGAAGAAGTAATTGAAAAATCAAAAACAATCCCAGTCGTTGTAGACTTCTGGGCAAGCTGGTGCGGACCCTGTGTTATGCTTAAGCCAACATTAGAAAAAGTCGCAAAAGAATACGAAGGCAAAATGATTCTAGCAAAAGCAGCAACTGACGATAACGCCGACGCTGCAGCGAAATACGGAGTAATGTCAATCCCTGCAGTAAAACTTTTCAAAGACGGAGAAGTCATAGACGAATTCGTCGGCGCACAACCCGAAGCAACGATCAAGCAGTGGCTTGATCAGAAGTTATAATCCTAGACAACAACCCTTTTCTTCAAAACAACCTCATCAAAAACCTCAATCATTTTCTCAACGAAAATATTCTCCACATTAAGTTTATACAACTTCGCATTTCCAATCACTCGCGTTGGAATAACAATTCCAGCATCCAACAAATCCCCAAAAATCCTAAACAGAGTCGTTCTTCCAATCTCCGCCCCCTCGACAATATCACTAAGACTGTAATCTAACTCACGACCCTCTATAAAAAACTCCAACACCCGAATTTTAGAAGTGTCCCCAAGTGCCTGTCTAAATAATGTTTCCATAAATCACTCAACAAATCAAGATTTATAAACGTTCCGATTATGAAACACTAACGTTCCACAAGAATATTTTAATACATCAAAACTCTCAACAAACAATGGAACTAAAGGAAGTAATTATGAAAAGATTTCTCAGAAAACTACTCAATTTAAATATCTGGGGAGGAAGACATACCGAACTTAGAAATCTTATAAAAGCCCTCCCTCGCCATCTTCGTGGAGCAAGAGAAACAAAACAAGCAATCAAAGAACTTATCCAAAAAGAATTCATCAACATCAAACTCTCAACAGCCGAAAAACATCTTTCATTAAACAGCCACAAACAAACAGAGATTTATAATTTTGTTGAAAATGATAACAACTAATTTCCCATAGACGAATTCGTCGGCACACAACCCAAAGCAATGATTAAGCAGTGGTTAGATCAGAAATTGTAATCATAAATTATTCCATCTTTTGTCCATCTTATTCTTCCAATCTTTTCCCAAGGTATTTTCTGAAGTAATAAACTCTTCATCACAAATTACACCCTTAAACCCCATGCTCTCAGCCTTTTTCAAAATCAAATCATTCAACTCAACATCTTTCCTCTTCGCCAAAATCTTAGCCTCATCTAAATTATTAATCTCAAAAAATTTCTTCTTAAGTGCATCAATCCCAACGTCTCCAATAATTTTCTTCGTTTCACAATCATAAGCCAAAGCCTGAATCGTAAAAGGTGTTCCAATGAGTAAATTTTCAACAGTGGGCTTCAAATTATTTCTAACAATAAACCCAGCATCCTTCAAGGGAATATAATCAATCTCCAAATCCCCCTTAACAAATCTAAAATATCCAGACTTATTTTTCCTCATACTCCACCCCTCAGGCAAATTAATATCATCAACACTTTCCTCAACAACAAAATCAAAATCAAAAGAATGCTGTACAGTCCCATAAATCAACTCATTCAAATTTCTCGACAACCCCCCACCAATCAACCAAACATTCCCCTTAGAATTCTGTCTAACAATATCATAAGCAATCTTATAGTTTTCTTCCCCTTCAATATACTCCGAAAAAACTTTTGACATATCCATAAATAACAAAACAATTCACCACTTAAAACATTTCCTAAACCATATCCAAAATTTCCTGCGCATCCAAACTAGAATTATCCTCACCAAAACTAAACTTCCCCTTAACTTTTTTTCCATCCAAAACTTTAGGCAACCAATGCTTATCGTCATCCCACATCCTATCAAACGGAATCTTATCAAAATCATGCCACTCAACACTCATCTCCTCACTCTCCACCGGCTCGCCCTTCCAATTCTCAACGGCAAAAACATGAACCCTCTGGTCCCAATCCTCCTCAGCATGCGGAAAGAAAAAATCCAACTCAGCCACCTTCTTCAAATCGTCAACAACAGCCTCAATCCCACTCTCCTCAAATAATTCTCTTATCGCAGCCTCGACAATACTCTCACCCT
>CAYYYV010000049.1:0-5043 GCA_964476225.1 Candidatus Woesearchaeota archaeon
TCTTTTCGAAATTCCCCAAAATAGCCATTCCAGCAATCAAAGCACCAATAGCATAGGTCATAGAGTCACCCGGAAAAACCTTCGCAGGAACCTTGTTAAAAATATAAAACCCAATTAGCGCAGCAACCATACAAAGCCCAACAACCGCCAACCACAAAGAGCCCGTAGCATAAGCAACAAAAGACAAGAATCCTAAAATTAAAATTCCCTGTCCAGACTCAAGCCCATTAAATCCAGCCAAAAAATTATAAGTCGTACTAACACCAGCAATCGCTAACGGGATTATCACCAACGGATATATAATCCCAAAATTAACCATACCAAAAAGCGGAACATTCATCAGATGAGTTCCCGCATTAATAACAACCAACGGGACAGAAGCCGAAAAAGCCAATAGTAATCGAATCCTCATAGACAATCCGCCATGTTTCCATCCCAATAAATCATCAACCAACCCAGCAATACCCAAGATTAATATAACGCTAAGTAAAGCAAAAATCTCCAAAGCTCTAACTGTTCCACCAAAGACAAAAGTCTTCAAAGCAACATAGGTCAAAACTCCAAGAACAAAAGCCATCACAACAACAATACCGCCAGACGAAGCCACATTTTTCGGATGCCCAGATTTATTCATATCTTCCCAAAGTAAACCAATCTTCCGACATATCCTAATCCATTTAGGCATAAGTAAAACTGTCAACAAAAAACTAACCAGTACCGAAATCAGCAACACATATTCCATAGAAAAACCTACAATTTACAACTTAAAAGTCTATCTAAAACAACAACGGCATCAAATACACTTCCATTAAAGCAGAAATAACCAAAATCACAATCGCAATAATAATCATCAACAAAGAATCCTGCAAAATTTTCCAAATCCCCTCACCTCGAAGGTCCCTTCTAATTACCGCAACAGAAACAATTCCCCCGGCCAAAGCCCCGATAAAGTAAGCGCTTATCTCAGGAATCCCATGAATCATATATCGCAATAAACCAAGCCCCAATCCAGAGAGCTCTCCTTTCGCAAAAATCCCAATAGCTGCCGCTATCACAGACGCATTCCATACTAAAATAAAAATCGCCCCAGCGCCAAACAGCAATGAAAATATAATAGTAAAAATAAGAACATAAATATTATTAGCGAAAATTGAAATAAAAGCCGAACTCCCAGAAGCAGCCCCAGTTATGGCAACAACCCCATGCTCTTCCAAACAATAATCATAATGCGATGGACTGTTAATCGCACAGAAAGTCCTTATCTGAAAATTAAAATTCTGCCCGGCAGTCCCTGGCATCACAATATACCAAAATGAAAACGCAACAACAAATCCAAGAAACAACCACATCAAAGCACGAATAGCCTTAGAGTGCTCCTTAATCAATTTACCCGAATCATTAATCTCAACATCTTTCCCCTCTTCCAGTTTAATAATATAATACATAAACGGCAGACAACTAATCACAGTAAAAGTAACAACAAGTAATCCAGATCCCTCTTTCAAAATAGAATCCTTACCAAAAACAAACGTAACCAAAAGCAAAGAAACAGATGCCCAAAACATTCCAACAAAAAACATTTCCCAAGGCCTACGTTCGGCCTTTTTGGGTTTCATCAATAGTTCTATCATTAGTTCATCACTCTCATCCAATCTAATATAAAGATATGTTTTTAAAGTTTTATCAACTCTCACCGATATGAAAAAGGTGATAGCGAAACGCTTCGACAAAATATTATCTAATATAAAGTCAGTAAAGATTCAAGGAGCTGAAAATATCGCGAAAGCTGGAATCAAAGCATTCTTATTAGAACCAAATAAAGCTTCAGCAAAAAAAATTCTAAAGACTCGTCCAACCGAACCCCTAATGCAAAATGCAATTAAATTGTTGCTGAAATCAAAACAACCAGAAAAAACCGCAAAAAAATTCCTATCCAACTTGAAAACATCTCATGAAAAAATTGTCAAACAAGGTTCAAGATTAATAAAAAACGACATGAACATTTTTTCACACTGCCATTCGTCAACCGTAATCGATATTCTAAAATATGCAAAGCGAAAAAGAAAAAAACATTTTGTGGTTTACACAACCGAAGTCGAACCTCTTTTACAAGGAAGACAAACAGCAAAAGACTTAGCTAAGGCTGGCATAAAAGTCATAGTATTCCCAGATCTCGCAGCAGAATCAGCAATTATAAAGTGTGATTTATTTTTATTTGGCGTCGACGCATACACAAAAAGAGGAGTCGCAAACAAAATAGGAACATCAATGCTTTGTAAATCCGCAAAAGATTTTCACATCCCAAGATATGCCTGCGGCGTCGCTCTAAAATTTACAAACAAAGTAAAAATAGAAAAAAGACCATCACGAGAAGTCTGGGAAACAGACAATAAAAATATCGAAGTAATTAACCCCGCATTCGACTTCACGAGAAAAAAATTCTTGTCAGGAATAATCTCAGAATTCGGAATATTGTCTCCAAAACAATTTGTAAAAAAGGCCAAACAAAAACTTAAACAACTCTAATCACTTCAAAGAAATAATTTGATAACCATACTTTTCAACATCTTCTTTAGAAAAAATATCAAAATTCTTTGTCTTCAAAACATAGCCGACCTCTTTTTCAATAACCCGTCCAGTATATTCCTTAGTTTCAGGATCCCATTCTTTCAAAATTAAAATATCGCACTCATTACATTCCCAATCGGCAAGACGTAATTCAAAATTCTTTTCCCCATCAAAAATCTTTTGAAAATATTCAGGCCAAACTTTCTTTTCAATTTTCATCACGCCACCTTCAAAACTTTCCTCAAAATAATAGAAGCAACAATACTATACCCAATATAATACCATATCCAAGAACTCAGTATCGGAGAGTAAACACCCCTAAGCCACCAAAATAAAATCAAAAACGGAATCATCGTCGCAAACATCGGTTTCATCGACGACTTAAACATAACACCCGTCAACTTCATCATCTCAGAATTCAACTCCTTCATCAAACATTGGTCCTTACATCCCTTAAGCTCCTTCTGAATCTCTTTCTGCCTTTTCTTTAAACTTCTCAAATGTTCCTGATTCGTCAACCACTTCTGCGCCAACGTAGAAAGAAAAGTCACAATCACCGAAAACACAGCAATAGAAATTCTAGGATTTGAAGTCATCAACTCTGTAATGGTCATAACAACAATCACCAACTATCCTATATAAATCTAATCATCGAATATCTTTACCAGAAACATATTCAATAACACCACTAATCATTCTCCCGATTTCTCCAAGTTCTTCCAGCAATCCATTAAGTTCATCTCTATCAATATATCCCAATTTCTCCGCCGCAAACAATTCACTCTCAACCTCCTTAACACTCCCAGATGCGTTATGCAAAAAAGCAATATAATCTTTACCAGTTCTTCTCCCACAACCCTCAGCAATATTGGCAGAAATACTAACGACCGCTCTCTTAAGTTGCGAACTCAAAGCCCACATTTCTTCTTTTGGAAACCGACGAGTAACATCAATAAATGGTTTTAATCAAACTAATAGCTCTTCTTCAAACATTCAAGTTTTTATAATCCCACATAAAAAATAATTCCAACCAAAATATATAAACACTCCGAAACACGCGCTCCACAGAGCGCAACAAATAACTACTCACTACATACTACTAACTACACACTAAGATTTTTTTATCGCCCTCAGGCCCCAAAAAAATCTTTCAACGCCGGATTCATATCAACAGCGTGCTGCTGAGCAATATTCTGGTACAACTGATAAAGAATCATAATCACCAAAAGGATTGCAGTACCACCAACAAGAGCACCAAATAAATTCGCAACTGAAGCAAGAATACCAATAGCCGCACCACCCATAACTGTTAACGGCGTAACATACCTTTTCAAAATAGATTCCAAAACCCTCTCATCCTTCCTAAACCCAGGCATACTCATACCAGAACTAACAATCTTCTTTGCCTGACTTCGAGCATCCTGTCCCGAAGTATTAACCCAAAAGAAAGCAAACAAAATAGAGAGTAAAACATAAAACAAAATATGACCAACAGCCTGAAGTGCGTAAACCCATCTAAAACTTCCAGTAACAATGGTTTCTAAAATGGGAGTTGAATGAATCCAAAACGACAAACCAGAAATTGCTGTTCCACCGCTTGCAAAGCCACCAAGCCAAGTTGCATGTCCCAACCATCCCTGAACCATCGAACCAAACAGCTGAATATTAGCAGCCAGGGCCGAAACAAAAATAACAGGCATAACACCCGAATAAAAGAAATTCAAAGGCCACTTAACAGAATGTCCTCTAACTCTATCAAACGCCAAAGGAATCTCAACCTTCAAACTCTGGGCAAAAACAACAATAAAAAACAAAACAGCAGTAATTGCAATCGGAAAAAACGCCCGAGCAACACCAGTCCCATCACCAACAATTACCGATGCCACAATCGCCAGAACCTTACCACTCGCCTCGAAAGTTCCCTGTGGCCCAATGAACTGAAATAATTGCGCAAACATTCTCCAGCCAATACCAGCCGCAATGAACAAAGAAACCCCAGAACCGAAACCCCACTTCTGAATAACCTCATCCATAAATATAATCAAAATACCACCAAGACACAACTGAAAAATCACAAGACCAGTAAACCCAGGCTCAGCCGCAATACCCTTCATCAAAACATAAACCAAAGCCTCAAACAAAACAAACGCAAACGCAAGAAGTTTCTGCATTCCCTGGAAAAACTTTTTACCCTCGTCGGTATTCGTATCAATATTAATAATCTGCGCCCCAGTAAGTAACTGCAAAATAATCGAAGACATTACGATCGGACCAATACCCAACGAAATAATCGAACCAAAAGACGTCCCAAGCATAATAGCCAAATACTCAAACCGCGAAAGCGAATTCCCACTAATCCCAAACAAAGAAATATTAGACAAAACAAAGAACCCAATCAAGATTACCAAAGTCCATTTTAACTTAACATTAAAACTAACCTTCTTCTCAGTCGGCGCCCTAACCTCCGGCAAATTA
>CAYYYV010000050.1:0-4998 GCA_964476225.1 Candidatus Woesearchaeota archaeon
TGGAGACGGAAGTAGTGGTATATGGATGAATGTGCTTATGGTTGCTTTGATAATTGGGGCTATGGCGGTTGCTATTGTTAGTGGAAAGAAAAAAAAGGATTCTGATTAGGAAAGTATATAAATAAGATTTTTCTTGATAAGTTATGGCAATTGGTTATGGTTATTATAGCATTACGGATATTTTGAATACTTGGAATGATATTGGTGTGTTTTCTTATATAATTCCGTTCTTGTTAATTTTTGCTGTGGTGTTTGCGATTTTGGATAAGACTGGGATGTTTTCTACTAAGGATAAAGATAATCGTGCGATTATTGCGATTATTGCCGTTTCTGTTGGTTTGTTGTCGTTACAGTTTGATTTTGTGTCGGAGTTTTTTGCTGTGATATTTCCGAGGTTTGGAATAGGGTTGGCTTTATTTTTGGTTGTGTTGATATTTCTGGGATTTTTTTATCCTGAAAGTGATAGTGGTGGATGGAGTGGTAAGGTCGCATGGGTTGGATGGACTGTAGGTATAGGTGTTTTTATTTGGGCTTTGTCGGCTTGGGATGAATGGGGTAGTTATACTGCGTTTGGGGGATGGTTCGCCGATAATGTTTGGGCTTTAATTATATTGGGAGTTTTGATTGCGGTTATTGTTATTGTTGCCAGGGGAGGCAAGGAAAGTAGGAGATATACGAGAAGTGATAGAGGGAGTAGGAATAGAAGATCAGAAGATGATTGATTCCGCAATTTATTTAAATGGTTGATTTGTTGATATAATATGGCTATTTCATCGGTACTTGGATATTTCGTTCCTATCTTCGCGTTTTTTTTAGTGTTTATTGTTGTGTGGGCTATGTTGGCAAAAACGGGAATTCTCGGCGGGAGTCATGCGGTTATGTTTTTCATTTCATTTATCTTGGCGGGATTTTTTATTATTCAGGTGAGTTTGGTTGAGTTTATTGAATTTAGTAGTGCTTGGTTTAGCGTTCTGATTATTGGTTTGTTTTTTATTTTGGTAACTCTTGCGTTTTTGCCGGGTAAGGAGCCGTTGGGTTTTCTGACTGCAAGTAATTGGTTTTCGTGGGTTGTCCTCGGGGGGATAATTGCTTTGTTTATTATTTCTTCGGCTTATGTTTTTAATTGGGCGATTAATTGGGAGTTGATAGGAGAATGGATTAGGGGCGATATTGCTGGGATGATTTTGCTTTTGGTTATTGCGGCCGTAGTTTCTTGGAAAATTAAAGGGTAGAATTACTTTGCTATTTTTTTCATTTCGTTGATGTTGTCGATTAGTGGGTTCATTAATTTTGAAACTGTTCCGTGAAGGTTGTCTAGGTCTTTGTGTACCATCGCATTGCTTTCTCCGAATTCGCCAATTTTTTCTATGATTGATTGTTGTAATTTATCAATTGTTGATTCTATTCTTTTTAATCTGTCGTCTATATCTTCTATTTTATCTTGGGTTGTGTTTCTGAAAGAAACTAAGTCTCCGGTTTTCTTTTTGAATTCATTAAGTTTTTCTGTTGCAACTTGTTCGGCTATTTCGGATATTGTTTCGGTGTCCATTCCGCTTTGTGGTGCGTAATAATCTTGTTCGGGGTATGCTTGTGGGGTTTCTTGATAATAGTTGTCTTGAGGTTGTCCGGGTGCAGCTTGTGGTGGATAAATTTCTGGAGCCGGAGCTTGTCCTGCTGGAGCCGGAATTTCTTGGGTCATGGGCTGAGTTGGGGCCTGTGCTGCAAGTTGTTCTGCTTGGTTTGGCATGATAGATGCTTGCATTTCTTGTCCTGGCGCTTGTGCTGTTTCTGTTGGGGGGGAGACGGCGTTCTTAATTTTAGCTTGATTTAAAGAGTCATTTATTTCCATAGGGGCGATGCCTTCGTTTTGTAATTGTGCAGAAATCTCCGTGTCTGATATTCCTTGTTTTTGTAATTCCATTACTTTGTCAAGTGTAGCCATGTTAGTTTGTAGTTTCAGTAGTTTTTATACTTTTTAGTTGTGTTTTTATTAGTTCTTCGACGTCTTTTTTTCGCATGAATTCTAGGGGTTGGAAATCTTTTAGCATTCTTTCGATTAGGATGATTTCTTCTCTTTTTACAAATTTGTTGAATTCTGTGAGTAGGCTGTTTGAAACTTTTGTTAATTTGTCGAGTGTTTTGTTAATTTTGAGGTTTTCTTTTTTGATTTCTTTTATATCGTCTTCGGTCGATTGTCTTGATGATATGAGGTTTTTCCCGAGGAGTAAAACTCGTTCTCTTATTAGTCGGTTTCTTTCGCTTATATCTCTAAGTCGTGTGTTGAAGTCTGATAAGAGGAATTGTATTTGGCCGTCTGTTTCTTGAGGGGGTTGTTCTGCCATAAGAATTATTGGTATGAGAAGTTTATAATTGTTTAGGACAGATATCTTTTAATATGTGTTTTTGTTCGTGTTTTTATGATTCCAAAAAAATTGAAAAAAGGAAATACTATCGGCATGGTCGCTCCTTCAAAACCACTTAGTGAAAAACATAAAGAGTATTTGAATAATTTTAAAAACTATATTGAAGGGATTGGTTTAAATCTTGTTTTTGGGAAAAATTTGTTTAAGATGGATAAGTTCGGGGTTACTGCTGGGACTGGGAAAGAACGCGCTGAAGATATTAATGAGATGTTCGCCAATTCTAAGATAGATGCTGTTTGGTGTTATCAGGGGGGAGAGGGGGCTAATCAAGTTTTAGATTTTCTAGATTATGATATTATAAGGAAAAATCCTAAGTTGTTTTTGGGGATGAGCGATGTTGATGTTTTACTTTTAGCCGTTAACAAAGAGACAGGATTGGTGGGGTTTAATACGCCCGATCCTAAGAGGGGGAGAGATTTAGATTTTGACTTTGATTATTCTAGAGAAAATTTTATTGAAAGGCTATTCGATGGAGGGAGGGATGTCAGAAATAATTCAGAATGGAAGACCATTAGAGGTGGAGTTGTCGAGGGTAGATTGTTAGGTTGTAACATTAGTTCTATTTTGAAATTGGCAGGGACAAAGTATTTTCCGGATTTCAAGGATTCAATCTTGTTTTTGGAGGGGTACAAATTGGGAGTTGATGATATTAAATATAAGTTAGAACAACTGAAACAAATAGGGGTTTTTGATGTGGTTAAAGGGGTTGTTCTCGGCTATTTTTATAGTTTTCAGGATTCTGGTGTTCGAAAAGAAAAAGAAATTAGTGTTGATATAGAGGAGGTTGTTCTGGATGCGATGGGGGATTATAATTTTCCTATTCTTAAAATAAATGAGTTTGGGCATAAATGTCAGAATGCATTTCTACCAATTGGGGCAAAGGTTAAGATAGATGCTACGAATCATAAAATTGAATTGACTGAAGATTTTGTTGATTGATTGTTTAGGATACATATATTTTAATAAGTGTTTTTGTAAATTATATTGAGGTGATGAAAAATGATGTTTAAAAAAAATACGCCGCTTTATTCTTATGAGGTTGTTCGTGAGAGTGGCGAGAATGTGATGTATGTTAATTATTTGGGGGCGGAATTTGTTCCTTCTCTGATTGATTCGGCTGAGGTGATGGGGAGGACGATTGATAGTTTGAAAGAGGATACTAATGTTGCGAGGATTGTTTTCGTTCAGCAGAGGAATTATTCTCACGATTTTGTGCAGATTAAGATGCTTAGTGAGATTGCGAATCTTTCGGATTTTTTGATTAAGCAAGAGCGGATGGTTTCGGCTGAGAAGTTGTCGCATTTGGGAGAGGTATATTATGAGGCGCACGCTTTTTTGAATCATGTTTTGAATGAGGTTTTGCCTGCGGATCCGATTAGGGCTTATCGTGAGCTGAGAGGGATGCTCTTTAGCCTGAGGGCTAAAGCGGAAGCCGGTGACCGGGAGCCGGTGACCGGTGACCTTGATGAGTATGTTAAAATTATTGAGAGGATTATCGGTTTTTTTGATGAGTTGACTTTGGTTAAAAAGTTGAAGCCGTTGTTTGATTCTTATAGTGGGGGAGATAGGGATATTTATTCTGAGGTTTTTCGTGCGGATATTATGCCGAATTTTACTTTTACTCGGATGGTTGCTAGGATTCCGGAGGATGCTGAGATTGTTAAACAATATAATATTGCGAAGGGGTCCGACGAAAGTTTGGTTACGATTTTTAAGAGGCCGAATAAGGCGAAGTTGGTTTATCATTTGTCTCCGCCGGAATATTTGTTGGATGAGGACCATCATATGTTATTGAATTTGGCTAGGAATGTTTTGATTGAGCATCGACCGACTGCCGAGGAGTTTAATGATCCGGAGAGGACGCGGCAGGTTTTTTTTAATGTGGCGAGGGATTTGATTCGGGATTTGGCGGGGAGTAAAAAGGTTAGTCTGAGTTATAATGAATTGACGAAGTTGGCGAATATTTTGGTTAGACATACGATTGGTTTTGGGGTTTTGGAGGTTTTGTTGCAGGACGTGAATTTGCAGGATATTATGGTTAATGCTCCAGTTTCTCTTTCTCCTATTTTCGTAAGGCATAATGAGTTTGACGAGTGTGTTTCAAACTTGATTCCTTCAAAAGAGGATGCGGATTCTTGGGCTGCGAAATTTAGGATGTCGTCTGGTCGGGCTTTGGATGAGGCGAATCCCGTTTTGGATACTAATTTGGAACTTGGTGATGTTAGTGCGAGGGTTGCGATTATTCAGCAGCCGCTTTCTGCCGGGGGTTTGGCTTATGCTTTGCGTCGACACAGGAGTAAACCTTGGACGTTGCCGCTTTTTATTAAGAATAAGATGATTGATAGTTTGGGGGCGGGGTTGCTTAGTTTTATGATTGATGGGGCGAGGACGATGTTGGTTGCGGGGACTCGGTCTTCGGGGAAAACGTCTTTGCTTGGTTCTTTGTTGTTGGAGATTATGCCGAGTCATAGGATTATTACGGTTGAGGATACTTTGGAGTTGCCGGTTTCTGCGATGAGGAAATTGGATTATGATATTTTGTCGATGAAGGTTCGGTCTGCTTTGGCGGGTGAGT
>CAYYYV010000051.1:0-4947 GCA_964476225.1 Candidatus Woesearchaeota archaeon
AGATTCATCAGCCGTGAAATTCATGCGAACCCCAACTGGATTAATCGGAGCCCTCAAAAAGATTCAACACAACACCCCCATGAAAGTCTCAGGCGCAGTCGCCCCACTCTTCCTAGCAAAACCCCAAAAAGAAAAAGAATGGTTCCAAACCCACCCACCTTTATCAAAAAGAATAGCCAGACTAGAAAGAATGTAATCATTTCCCCATCAAAAATCCACTCCCCAAAACTCGTCGTAACCAATAACCAACAACTAAAAACCAAAAACAGTATCTTCAATCTTTGGATTGAAGATACTCATACGCAGTCTTAGCCGCAACAGCACCCTCGCCCGCAGCCGTCACAGCCTGTTTCAAAAAATTATTCGTAACATCTCCCGCCGCAAAAACCCCACCAACATTTGTCTTACCATCCTTCCCCGTAACAATATAATCCTTTTCAACTTTCAATTTCAATTTCTTCACAACATCAATTGCCGGCGTAGCCCCAACTTCAATAAAAACTCCATCAACATCCAAGACACTTTCAACCTCATCTTTCTCAGGCTCACCAGTTTTAATCTTCAAACCCTTAACGACATTATCTCCCAAAATCTCAACAGGCTCACTGTAATAACGAATCTCAATATTTTTCGTCCTACAAATTTTCGAAAGTGCAATCGGCTCACATCTCATCTCATGCTTCCTATAAACAACATAAACTTTTTTACAAATATCCGCCAAATACAAAGCAGCCTTAGCCGCCGAATCCGCCCCGCCAACAACAGCGACAGCCTTCCCCTTAAAAAAATTCCCATCACAAATCGCACAATAACTGACACCCTTTCCCAAAAATTCCTTCTCTCCCGGAATATTCAATTGCCTATGCTCAGTCCCCAAAGCAACAATCAAACTTCGTCCAAAAATTTTCTTGCCATCCAACTCCAAAACAAAATTACATTCGTCTTTCTCAACACTCTTAATCTCATTTTCCAAAAACTCAGCCCCAAAACTTTCAGCCTGTTCTTTAAATTTATTCATCAATTCAATTCCAGAACCAACAAACCCAGGCCAATTCTCAATTTCCCCAGCCAAATTCACCGTCCCACCAAAAGATTTAGCAATAACCAAAGTCTTCATATTATAACGCCCAGCATAAATCGCCGCCGTCATCCCAGCAGGACCCCCACCAAGAATAATTAAATCATAAACTTTTTTCATTTTAACCTAAAACATAGAGACTTTTTATACCTTAGGTAACACCGCCGACCAACAACATTTAAATATCCCCTTTATAATATTAATATATGAACAAAAAAACTCTAATCATAATAATCTCAGTAATATTAATCATAGCAATCATTTTAGTAATGTTATTCGTACCACTAACAAAACAAGACAAGTGTCTTGCAGCTCTAAAATCTTCAATAGGATATCCTTCTGGACTAGAACACATAGATAATTGCTACGAAAAATGTTGTGCAGGTTCCGACCATGAAAGATCTCAGTGTTTTAAGATTTGTCAATCAATGGATTGATTAAACCTAAACTTTAAATAACTCTCAATCTTCAAAGTATCATGACACCAAAAGAAAGATTTGATTTAATAACACGAAATCTCCAAGAGGTAATCGGAGAAGAAGAGCTAAAAGAAAAACTAAAATCCAAAAAAGAATTCTCAGTTTATTGGGGAGCAATGCCAACAGGTAGTATATCAATTGCATACTTCTTCCCAATGCTAAAAATAGCCGACCTACTCAAAGCAGGTTGCAGAGTAAAAATTCTAATAGCAGATTTGCATGCCGCACTCGACAGCGTTCCATGGGAAGACCTAGAAAAAAGATACAAATATTATAAAGAAGCCATAGAAACAATGCTAAAAACAATCGGAGTCCCATTAGATAAGCTAGAATTTGTAAAAGGTAGCGAACTCCAAATGAATAAAGAATATTTCCACGACGTTCTAAAACTAAGCACTTTCACAAGCATAAACGATTGCAAAAAAGCAGCTTCCGAAGTTGTGAAACTCGGAGACAATCCAAAATTATCTGGAGTAATTTATCCATCAATGCAAGCCCTCGATGAAGAATACCTAAAAGTCGACGCACAACTCGGAGGAAACGACCAAAGAAAAATCATGGTTTTCGCAAGAGAAAATCTCCCGAAAATAGGATACAAACCAAGAATAGAATTACTAAATCCATTAATCCGAGGATTGGTCGGAGAAAAAATGAGTTCTTCAATTAAAGCAACAAAAATAGATTTAATGGAAAACCCAAAAACAGTTATTAAAAAAATAAACAAAGCAGACTGCATAACTGGAGATCCAAACAATGGAATCATGGCACTTCTAAAATATTTCATCTTAATAATTAAAAAAGACAAAGGAGAAAAATTCATAATTGAAAGACCAGAAAAGTACGGCGGAAATTTAGAATACTCCTCGTATAAAGAAATCGAAAAAGATTTCATAGAAAAAAAATTACATCCTTTAGATTTAAAGAACGGGACAGCAATAGAGATAAACAAATTATTAGAAAAATTCCAATCTAATAAAGAGTTAAAGAAGCTTCACAAAGTAGCTTATCCAAACGAATAAATCTCCGAAACCTTTAAATAATTCTTTATCCTATTAAAACCATGGAAGCACAAAGAGTTATGTGTCCCCTGAATTCTTATACCTCTCTAGTGTTTACTTTCTCCTTTATCAAGTTCTGCTAATAAAGCGACATCCCCTTTTCTATGAAACAGAAAATGAATGTCGCTAAACAGACATACAATTTTGAAAAAGAACCCCTTCCTAAATCTAACCCTCAACAAAAGCGCGAAAAAAAAGAGCAACAAATATTGTCCCTCACTACAAACTACCAGCGAAGCGGACTACAAACTACCAGCGAAGCGAACTGGATGCCAGAGCATCCCGACTGCTTATCTTGCGGCGAAAATATTAATCATCCAATCTGTCCAAACTGCATCGCAAAAGCATTTCTCCAATGGACAAAAAAATTCCCCGAGCACCACGAACTAAGAGGAAAACTAAACGTCTTCATGAAATACCACAACCATGTCAAGGGCAAATCCAAAAAGTGTGTATCGTGTGGCAAAAATGTCCACGTCTGCCCATATTGCTTTACAGAATACCTATACAGCTTAATCAAAGAAGCAGGTCTAGGAGTTCGAGCAATGTCAGAATTCCTTTTTATCTTCAACTTCGATTTCGAACATAAAGGATACTCGAAAGAGTTAGAGGTCTATGGCGGCTACTAATTCATTCTGGTTTTATTTCTTTAATTTCAATTAGCTAGAGCGATGATCAAAATATTGAACGTCGCTCCATTCAAGCGCAAGACTGAAAGAAAATCCACACACAATTTAACTAAATCAAAACAGGAGGGAAAATAATGAAAGACAAACGTGGAGAATTTTATTTTAATAGTCACTGCTCAGCATCCAACAGAAATTGCGACTACACAGAAAAGGGAGCATGCGGCATTTGTCCAATCGGAGGAGCATATAGAAAAGTATTATCCGATTTAAAATCTCAAGAAGGCGATTTATCAGAACTATGTGGCGAAACTCTTAAAACATAACTTTTACATTATCTCTTATGGAAAAAGCATTACTATTATACTCGGGAGGCCTAGATTCAAGAATAGTAGCAAAATTACTCCAAAATGAAAAATACCAAGTTGAAGCACTTTATTTTATCCTTCCATTCGGATGCACTTGCACAAATTGCAAAAAAATGGAAAACCTAAATTTAACAATTATAGATGTAACGAAAGAACCCCTCCTTTCAGAATATTTAGACATCCTAAAAAACCCAAAGCACGGAACAGGCTCGGGAATCAACCCATGCAAAGATTGCAAAATATTCATGTTCAAAAAAGCAAAAGAATATGCAGATAAAAATAATATCAAAGTCATAGCAACCGGAGAAGTTTTAGGACAAAGACCAATGTCTCAAACCAGAAGTGCAATGAAAACAATCGATAAAGAAATAGGTTTCGAAATAAAAAGACCACTAATAGAAATAGGAATAAAAGGAAGAAGCAGAAAAAAACAAATGGCTTTAGCCAAAAAATTTAAAATAAAATATCCAAGCCCAGGCGGAGGATGTTTCCTTTGTGAAAAACAACCAGCAGCAAGATTAAGACATCTCCTTAAAAAAAATCTAATCACAGAAAAAACTTTACCCCTAACAATGATAGGAAGACATTTCTACACAAATGACACATGGTTCGTCGTAGCAAGAAGTGAAGCAGAGTCAAATATAATTTCAAAATTCAAAACCCACATAGAAGACGACAAAGGAAAACCATCAGTATATTACTCAAAACAAAAGGGAAAGCAAAAAGCTTTAGAACTTCAAGAGGCTTATTCTACTGGCTCAGAAGACCGAGAAAAATTCGAAAAGGTAAAATTATGAATAAAAAAACACAATCACAAAACAAGAGCGAAGCAAAATCGTCGCAACCAAGAACCAAAAACCAAGAACCAAGAACACATCTCGCTTCTCGAGATGTCGTCTGGACATTCACAAACAAAAAAGAACTCAACAAGTCTCAATTCATAGATTATGTAGAACGTAAAGTTTTCAGAACAATTCGAAAGTATCAAATGCTACCAAAAAATAAAGTTATAACTCTAAAAAAAAATAATAGCCTTAACACAACAATCCTTAAAAAAATTATAGAAACAAAATTCCCCGTCAAGTTAATACCAACAACCAACAACCAACAACCAACAACCAACTCAGACAACCTATCTCAATCAGCCGAAGACATTTTCAAAAACGCATTAAAAGGAAACTTTAAAAACACAATCCCCAAAAATGCTCCAATGTCACAATTGTCAGATAAAGAAGTTGAACTCTACGCAAAACTTACAAACATAAATGGAACAAAACGAAAACAAGATAAAAAAATACAAACCCTCTTCGACAAATTTCTAAAAAAGAATCAAGACCT